>CBDUAX010000004.1:0-28972 GCA_965365235.1 uncultured bacterium | reverse complement strand
GACGTCAGGAGCCATTTCAATGGTTTGTCGCCGGAAGGGTGCCCGATAGAACCGGACCGCACCGGCGTCCACGATCCCCAGGACCCCGAACTCTGGCGTACCGAAGGTCTCCACCGCCAACGAGTGGGTCTTCGTAACCTCCCTGGCCGCGTGGATTTCCCCGTTCAGCACGACCAGTGTCCCCATGCCTACCGCCTCATCCGAGAGGGCCACCCGAACCGCATTCAAGAGGTTCCGAGGGCCGTCTGCATCCCACTTTGAAGCGGCCCGCATGGCTCCGACGAGGATAACCGGCTTTCGGCTGGAAACGGTAAGGTCCAGGAAGTACGCCGTTTCCTCCATGGTGTCTGTGCCGTGGGTGACCAGCACACCCGACACTTCAGAGCGCCGCAGGGCTTCCGTCGCCTGCCGGGAAACCTCCAACCAAAGGGCCGGGGTCATGTTGGTGCTCCCCACGTTGGCCACATTGACCACTTCGAGCCGGGCCAGGTTCTCCACACCCGGAACCGCAGCCACCAGCTGCTCGCCGGAGAGGGCAGAGGTGTAACCACCCTCCTCCTCGTTGTAGGTGCTGGCGATGGTGCCGCCTGTGGAAAGAACGACTACGGTCGGGAGCGCCTCCTGGGCAGGAGCGGGATCGGGTCCAACCGGGGACAAAAGGCAAAGGACGATCGGGATGGCTCCGCGGCGGGCGGATCCTCTCCTCCTCCACGCGACAGCCCCGTCGGGGGACCTCCAACAACCGGTCATTCTGCCTCCACCTTCGAGAATCGCTTATACAGAAGGTAGGTCCCCAGGAAAGACCCGCCGAGGAGGACGGCTGGGATCAGAATCGTCCAGATCGGTCCGGAGATGGGCGGATCCGCCGGGAGGGGAGCCATGCCCGGGACGTCCTGGAAAGCCATGGACGCCACGGCTCTTGCCGAGAGGTGGACCAAGACATCGGTGGAAAAGATGGAAACCACGGCTACCTCTCCTCTCCACTATGGCGTTTCTTCCACCCATACCAGGCCAAAGCCAGCCCCAGAAAAGAGGCCGCGTACGCAATGCTCATCCCGATGACGGTTACGAGACCCTGTTCCATGGTCAGGCCTCCTCTCCTTGTTGGATTCCGGATTGTTCCCACCTCACACCCCGCTCAAGGTCCTCCAGGTACCCGGCTTGTCTCTGCTCATACTCGGCGGAAACCGCCCTCAGCTTGGGATCGATGATCCAGTAGATGAGGCCGGTTCCGAAAACCGCACCTCCTGTCAGCAGGAGGCCTCCCGGTTGCAGGAGAAGGAGGGCGGCAACACCCACCATAAAGGACGCCATGACCACGGGCGAGAGAACGATGACCATCCAGTCCTCTCGCGTCCATTCTTCGGCTTCCATTGCGGTCCAGGTGCGTTTGATGAAGGGTCGGGCCGGGATCACATCCGGGCGTTCCCTCTCTTCTTCTTCCTGAATCAGCCCTCGCTTCACAGCCTCACGATGGACCGGGCCCCACCACCCCAGTGGCCGGGTCTGGAGGTAGTACCGGATGAGGTGGTCCATTTCCTCCGGCTCTGTAAGAAAGGTGGTGGGGAGGAAGACGGCCGCCCCCAACGCCATGAGTAACCAGAACTGGAGATAGTCGGGAAGGGGCGGGAAGACCCCGAACGCCGGGAGGATCCAAACCACCAGCCAAGCCACCCCCAGGTTGGCCATCCAAGCCGACAGGTATCCCCAGGCATTGAAACGCCACCAAACCACCTGGAGGATATTCGGAAGCCAGATTCCGGCCATCATGAGCCACAGGGCAAAGATGAGCCACTGGGTAATCTCCTGCATCATCATCCCGTAGAAGAACGATCCAATGAGGAGGATGGCCGTAACCAGACGACCCACCCGGACCAGCGTCTTTTCCGAGGCTTCCGGGTTCAGGTATCGCTGAAAGAGGTCCCGAGTGAAGTAGAGGGCGCCAAGGTTCAAGTGGCTGGAGATGGTGGAGAGATGGATGGCCAGGATGGCCGCGAAGAAGACCCCGATCAGTCCCGCGGGGAGTAGCTCGAAGCCGAGACGGAACCATCCCAGCTCATATTCGGCGACGTCGGTGATCCCCGGGGCGAGAACGAAGAAGGCCAGGATTGATGCCGCCCAAAAACCGTTCCGAATCAGGGTGATGGCCCCCCCGGCCCAGATTCCGTAGGCGGCGTCTCGGACCGAACCAGCCGACTGGATGCGCTGAGCTTCCGGGTACCAATCGATGCTGGTTCCCATGCCGAACCCGCCCACCACCGCAATGACAAGCATCGTCAGCCACCAGGCTGCCGGAAAGTCGCCGGTGAATACCCCAGTGAAGGCGAAGGCATTCATCCGCCATCCCTCCCCCATCTCAACGAGGCGCCCGCTCAACTCCGCCGGCCCCCCCACCGCTGCGATACCCACGAGAGAGACCACAAGGATCGCGAAGATCGCGACGATGCCCTGGAGGAAATCCCCCATGACCACCCCCCAGTACCCTGCAACCAGGGTGTAGGCCGCCGTGATGAGGGTGGGGAAAACCAACCCCACCCAAATGGGCCATCCGAAGACCAGCGCCCCGACCTTGCCCATGGCCATGCCCACCCAACCGAGGATGAACATGTTCATGAACACCTGCCAGCCGGCCATCCATCCCCGGAGGAGCTCCGCCCCGAGTCCGTCGAACCGCAGGGTCTGCCACTCTGCCTGGGAGTAGGCAAGAGAGCGGCGGAAGATTCGGGCGGAGACAAAGGACCCGATGGCGGTCCAGGCTGTAAAGAAGGTGTACCAGAGACCTCGATAGCCGTGGGCATAGATCACCCCGGTCACCCACATGGGTGTATCCGTAGCCGTGTGGGTGCTGAAGACAGAGGAGGCTGGGAGCCACCAGGGCAGGCGTCGGCCCGCCAGAAAAAAGTCGGATTCGGATCGCCGGGCCAGTCGGTAGAAGAAGAAGGCCCCCCCCACCATGAGAAGGAGGAAGGAACCGGCCCAGAACCAGTCCAGCGGTGAGAATCGGATCAAGTTACCTCCAAAAAACGTAGGGCCTTCAGCGCTCTCCAGGCCCTGAGGCAGGGGCGTTCTTTGCCCAGATAGACCACCTTCAGGGGAGCGGTAGTGGGAGAAGCTACGGAGGCGTCGGGTCCTCGACAACGCAAGCTGGACAACCTCCGCCCGGAGGTCCTTGGACCATCTGCCACTAGCCCTGAGCCCCAAGAACTACAAGTTTGGGGGTCCGGATGTGGACCCGGTCTGGCTCTCCATCCACTTGACCGGCATTCCTTTGCTCGTGAATGCCCATTGTCCCCAAGGAGCAAACGACGTGGCTGATCATCTCGCCGCTTTGGGTATCGGAAGCGAATCTCAAGAGGAACGTCAGGACCAGGTCCGGCGCATCCTCAAGAACTCGAAGTCCCAGTCTCAGCGGGCCGATAGCATGACTCTCCGTTGGACCGACCCCTCCGGGGCGGAGTTATGGATCTATGTGGACGAGACCGGGGCCATGAAGTCGGTGCAACCGCATTTCGCCGGAGGGAACCGCCTCACCTTAGAGCTTCAGGACGTTGTTGAGCGGCCCGAGGTCTCGCCATTCGATGGAGGCTTCGTGGCCCTGACCCAGACGGGTGGCACGAACCCCCAATTGGGTGGGGGCTTCCCCGTGGTATTCGACGCACCGGACTTCCCCGACGTGAAGGATGCCTTCCTCACCGCCAGGCACGAGGTGGAGCTGGCGGCATTTGCGGTGGAGTTGAATGCCTACGAAACCGAGGAGGCATTCAAGGAGGCTCAGCCGGAAATGAAGCCGTTGGATCTACCGGCCTTCATCCCGGCGGGCCTCCTCGGGATGACCCAGGGGGACACCCCCACCGCACACGCTCTGATGGTGGGCCGTCTTGTAGAGGCGACTGAAGTGACCAACGAACTCACCGGTCTGGGTTACACCAGGGGATCTATCGAGACCCCGGCGGGACCCATGTGCCTGATCATAGAACCGGACCTTTTGCCCGACTCCCTGGAAGTCGGGAATATCGTCCAGGTGGGTGCGTGGATCTCTGGCCGTTTGTCGCCCGAAGACGACGAGAAGTAGGAAGACGCGGGGCTGAAACAAAAGACACGGATCGGGGGACTTTGGCCCAAAGGAGAGGGAACGCTCCCGAGGGTGAACCCAGCCCCGTCGGCTTCCTTTTGTACCTCTTTACCAACGAACGGAGGTAAGGCTCATGTTCCGTTTCACGGATCGACTCTTCGTCGGAGCCACCATCATTCTCACCGGGGTGGCCTGCGCCGAACAGTCCGGCTCGGTTCCAGAAGTTTCCGTTGAGGAGATCACGGCGGAAGTGGCGGAGCTCGACGCCGTCCACGAGGTCATGGAGCCAATGTGGCACGAGGCCTTCCCGGCTCAGGATTTCGCCGCTATCCAGGCCTCGGTCCCGGAGTTCGAGCCTCTCTTGTCGGCGTTGGACGCCGCAACTCTCCCGGGAATCCTTCAGGATAGACAGGCCGATTGGGACGAGGGGAAGGCCCGTCTGATGGAGTCGTTCCAGGACCTCAAGGGTGCTGCCAACTCCGGAGACGAGGAAGGCATGCTCGGGTCGGCCGAGATCTTCCATATGAGCTATGAACGGTTGGTGCGGGTGATCCGCCCCGTGGTCCCGGAGCTGGATCTCTTCCACCGAAACCTCTACGGGGTGTACCACTACTATGGGCCGGGCTACGACCTGGAGAAGATCCGGGACGGGGCCAACCGGATGGCTGAGGCCGTCCCTCCTCTTCTGGGGGCCACCCTCCCAACCCGGCTCGAGGACCGACAGGCTGAATTCGAGGCCAGAGTCAGCGACCTGGGTGATCGGGTGGCGGGCCTGTTGATGATGCTGGAGGACCCTGTCCAGGAAGATGTGGAAACGGCTATCGAGGCGGTCCATGAAGCCTACAAGGCCGTCGAAAACATCTTCGGTTGATCTGGACGTGCCCAAGCCGACCCGCAGGGAGTTCCTGAAGAAAGGAAGCGCAGCCGTGCTCGGCACGGGTGCGTTGGGCCTCGAGCCATCTCCAAAAACACCGGCCATCGAGGAGAGGGCGCCCCGGGTTCTCCGAGCCCACGGGCGGTCGCAGGATTTTTCTTCGCGACGTCCCGAGATGAGCGAACGACGGTTTGTCTCCCAGGCCGTGGAAGAAACCCTGGTCCGGGTCTCGGCGGACATCGAGGACCCTGAGCTGGCGTGGCTCTTCCAGAACTGCTTTCCCAACACGCTGGACACCACGGTGGACTTCGGAATCGAGGAAGGGCGACCCGACTGCTTCGTGATCACCGGGGATATCGAAGCCATGTGGCTTCGGGACTCCACGGCCCAGGTCTGGCCCTACCTCCCTCTGGTTCCGGAAGACCGCCATCTGCAGGAGTTGATCCAGGGTGTCATTTTCCGGCAGACCCGTAACATCCTGATCGACCCCTACGCCAACGCCTTCAACAAGGAACCCGGGGAGAGTCCATGGAAGGACGACCTGACGGAGATGAAGCCGGAGCTTCATGAGCGAAAATGGGAGATCGACTCCCTCTGCTATCCGATCCGGCTAGCCCACGCGTACTGGAAGACCACGGGAGATCGATCCCCCTTCGATGCGCAGTGGGTCTCGGCCATGGAAACGGTACTTGCCACATTCCTGGAACAGCAAAGGAAAGACGGCCCCGGGCCGTACAAATTCCAACGGGTCACGGGTTGGCAGACGGATACGGTGGCAGGAGCGGGGTACGGGAATCCGATTCGGCCGGTGGGCCTGATCGTCTCCATCTTCCGACCCTCCGATGATGCTACGACTTTCCCGTTTCTGATCCCATCCAACCATTTCGCCGTGGTTTCCTTGCGCCAATTGGCCGAGATGATGTCAGCCATCTGGCAGAGGGAGGAGTTGGCGGCTGCCTGCCAGGCCTTGGCCGACGAGGTGGCGGAGGCGTTGGTTGACCATGGGCTGGTGGAACATCCCGGTTTTGGTGAGGTCTGGGCCTATGAGGTGGATGGCTTCGGGAATCGACACCACATGGACGATGCCAACATCCCGAGCCTCCTTTCCCTTCCCTACCTTGGTGCCTGTGGCCTCCAGGACCCCGCCTATCAACGGACTCGCCGATTCGTCCTCAGCCCCGACAACCCCTACTTCTTCAGCGGGGAGGCTGGGGAGGGGATCGGGGGGCCTCATGTCGGACTGGAGATGATCTGGCCCCTGGGGATCACCATGCGAGCCCTGACCTCGGACGACGAAGTCGAGATCGCCTGGTGTCTCCAGACGTTGAAGGAAACCCACGGCGGAACCGGTTTCATGCATGAGTCTTTTCACCAGGACGACCCGAACCGTTTCACACGAGAATGGTTCGCTTGGGCCAACACCCTCTTTGGTGAATTGGTTCTCAAGGTCCATCGAGAGCGTCCCTACCTCCTCAAAGGCTGAGCCATGCCCAGAGTATTCTTTCTGACCGTCGGGCTCCTCCTGGCGGTGACAGCCTGCGAACCTCTGGACGCCCCCAGGAGGCGGGGAGGCACCCGTGACCTGGAGCAGCTGACCCGGTACGTAGACCCGTTCATCGGGACAGGGGGCCATGGCCACGTGTACCCTGGAGCCACCGTGCCCTTCGGGATGGTGCAGCTCAGCCCGGATCAGGGGAAGGGTGGGTGGGACTGGATTGCAGGATACAACTGGGAAGACAGCATCCTGGTCGGTTTCAGCCACACACACCTGAGCGGGACCGGTATCGGGGATCTCCTGGACGTCCTGGTCATGCCCCTGAGGGAAACGGTCCCAATCGACGGGGTCTACGAGGACCGGTTCGATCGTCCTGCACGTTCGCGTTTCTCCCATGACCGAGAGGAGGCCACACCCGGGTACTACTCGGTCTACCTGGAGGACCAGGACATCCAGGCTGAGCTGACTGCGTCCCCTCGGGTGGGCTTTCACCGCTACACCTTTCCTTCAACGCCCAACCCGGCCCTGATGGTGGACCTGGGGTATGCCGAGAATTGGGACCGGGCAGTAGAAACCCACATCGAGATCATCAACGACACTCTGGTGACGGGCTATCGCTACTCCTCCGGTTGGGCCCGGGATCAAAAACTCTTCTTCGCCATGGCGTTCTCGAAACCGTTCCGGCGTGTTGCCCTGGCCGATTCGGCTCAGCCCTTGGGCATTCTGGGAGCCGAAGACCTTGCTTTCCGGGAGGGTCCAGGCCCCTCCGCCACCTCCGCCTCCCTGAGGGCCCTCTTTGCATTCGAAGAGATGGAAGGAGGGGACCAGCTCCTTCTGAAGGTGGCCCTCTCCTACGTGGGCGAGGAAGGTGCGCTGGCCAACCTTTCCTCCGAAGTCCCCCACTGGGCCTTCCACCAGATCCGTGAAGAGGCTCGTCGAGGTTGGGAACGGGAGTTGAAAAAGATCCAGGTCGAGGGGGGATCGGAAGAGGAGCGGAGGACCTTTTACACCTCCCTCTATCGGACCCGTTTGGCCCCGATTCTCTTCGAGGACGTCGATGGCCGGTACCGAGGCGCCGACGGGGAAATCCATAGAGCCGATGGCTACCGGAAGCACGCCATCTATTCGCTGTGGGATACCTTCAGGGCCCAGCATCCCCTCTTCACACTCATCGATCCGGACCGAGTCGACGACCTCATCGAGTCCATGCTTTCCTACTACGACGAGTATGGCCTGTTACCGGTCTGGTCCCTCGTAGGGAATGAAACCAACACCATGACGGGCCACCACGCGGTCCCCGTCATCACCGATGCATACAAGAAAGGGTACCGAGGGTTCGACGCCGATAAGGCGCTGGAAGCCATGGTGAAGAGTGCCCGGCAGGACCACAGAGGGCTGGAGTACTACAAGGCCTTTGGATACATCCCCACCGAGCTGGAAAATGAGTCGGTCACCAAGACGCTGGAGTACTCTTTCGACGACTGGGCTGTGGCTTCCCTGGCCCGGGAGCTGGGCCACACGGAGGTGGCAAACGAGTTCTCGGCCAAAGCCGGGGGTTGGCGACACCTGCTGGATCCGGAAACCCGATTCATGCGAGGGAAGACGGCCGAAGGGGAGTGGGCGACCCCCTTTGATCCAAGAAGGTCAGACCACCGGGAAGGGACGGACTATACCGAAGGGAATGCCTGGCAACATTCCTGGTTTGTGCCTCACGATGTGGCGGGGCTGATTCAGGACATGGGCGGGGACGGGCCCTTTCTGGCCAAACTCGATTCCCTCTTCCAACTGGACACGATCATCACTGGGGAGAACGTGTCGGCCGACATTTCCGGACTGATTGGCCAGTACGCCCATGGGAATGAGCCCAGCCACCACATCGCGTACCTCTACAACTACGCCGGCCAGCCCTGGAAGACGGCGGACCGGGTACGAGAGATCTTGTCTACCCAGTACGATGACACACCCTTCGGGCTCAGTGGGAACGAAGACTGCGGGCAGATGACGGCCTGGTACGTCCTTTCAGCCCTGGGAATCTACCCGGTGAACCCGGCGGAGGCGGCCTGGGTGTTGGGGAGTCCCATCTTCCCCGAAACCACCATCGATCTGGGGAGTGGCCAGACCCTCACCATCCGTGCCCATGGCGTCTCCGAAGAGAACCGTTACGTACAATCGGTTCGGGTGAATGGAGTTCCCCATCTGAGGACCTATCTCTGGCATGCCGACCTGGCGGGGGGGGGAATCGTGGAGTTCGAGATGGGTCCCTCCCCGTCCAATTGGGGGACCCAACCGGGAGCCCGCCCTCCTTCCCAGACCACGATGGAGACGCCCCGCACCCCCTCTTCGAGTATATCGGGCCCGCCTTCCCCCGAGGTCCTCCCCCCCGATTCGGTCATGGCCGAAGCGGTGCGGGAAGAGTTCTCCCATGCATGGCAAGGGTACCTGACCTATGCGCGAGGGCACGATGCGTTGCGCCCCCTGTCTCGGAGCTACCGGGACTGGTATGGGCACTCCATGGTGATGACGCCTCTGGATGCGTACGACACCATGCTGCTCATGGGCTTGGAGGAAGAAGCGAGAGAGGCGAAACAACTAGTCCTGGAGGGTCTCTCCTTCGATTACGACTTCCCGGTTCAGATCTTCGAGATGAACATCCGGTTGCTGGGTGGACTTCTCACAGCCTTCCAGATGGACGGGGACCCTCGGTTTCTGGAGTTGGCCACAGAGTTGGCGGACCGAATGATGCCGGCGTTCGAGTCGCCAACAGGGATGCCTTATGTCCGGGTGAACCTCAGGACCGGTGAGAAGGAGTGGCCGGTGAACAACCCCGCGGAAATCGGCACGCTCATGCTGGAGTTCGGGGCATTGAGCAAGATCACGGGGAACCCCAGCTACTACGACGCTGCCAAGGCGGCCATCTCTGCGGTCTTCGACAGGAGGTCGCCCATCGGGTTGGTGGGGACCACCATCGATGTGGAGACCGGAGAATGGCAGGACCGGAGCTCCCACCTCTCCGGTCGAATCGACTCCTACTACGAGTACCTGTTGAAGGCCTGGCTTCTCTTCCATGACCCCGATTTCGAAAGGATGTGGGAGGCCAGCATCGGACCGGTGAATACCTATCTGGCCGACGAGGTGGATGGGCGACTCTGGTACGGGTATGCCGACATGGATTCGGGAGAACGGACCGCCACCCGATTCGGAGCCCTCGATGCGTTCTGGCCGGGCGTCCTTGCGTTGGGAGGTGACCTGGACCGGGCGGCCCGACTCATGGAGTCGGTGTATCTGATGTGGACCACCTTTGGGATCGAGCCCGAGGGGATGGACTACACGACGATGGAGGTGGAGTCCGGAGGGTATCCCCTTCGGCCGGAGGCCTTGGAATCGGCCTACATCCTCTACACCCTGACCGGGGACGAACGCTACAAGGCCATGGGTTGGGACATCTTCCAGCGCATCGTCCGTTGGTGTCGGTCCGAGGTTGGGTACGCACATCTGGAGGACGTGAGAACCAAAGAGAAGAGTGACGGGATGGAGAGTTTCTTCCTGGCAGAGACCCTCAAATATGCGTACCTCCTATTCGCACCGGAGGGGACTCTGGACTTCCAGGATGTGGTCTTCAATACCGAGGCCCATCCCCTCAGAAGGAGCTGGGAGTGAGCCAAGTGCCGTATGATCCCCGGTCGGCCCCGCTGGCCAGACCCTCCCCTGGAGGTCCTGGCGTCAGAACCACCCCTTCGGGTGCAAAGCACTGGGCCACCACAACGGTCCTTCTCACCTCGTTTGCGGTCTTCGGCTGCCAACCTCCCAAGGTGGGGGTTTCTCGACAAGAGATCTCTCAGGGTTGGACTGTTTCCGGTGTCGACACCTTCTCGGCAGGGTTTCCCGCCCAGGTTCCTGGGACCGTGCATACGGATCTGCTGGCCAGCGGCCTCATCCCGGACCCGTTCTGGCGGGACAACGAGATGCGTCTCCAATGGGTGGGGGAAGAGGACTGGACCTACCGAAACACCCTCCAGGTGAGTTCCGAGGTAATGGATCAGGAGGTGGTGGAGCTGGTCTTTCACGGACTGGACACCTTCGCAGAAGTCCTCCTGAACGACGAACCGGTCCTCCGGGCCGACAACATGTTTCGGGAGTGGAAGGCTGAGGTCGGCCCGCTCCTCCTCCCGGGGACCAACACGCTGGAGGTCCGCCTTTCCTCACCTCTGCCCCCTGCTTTGGAGGCCCGCCAGGCGCTGCCGTACACCTTGCCCGCCGGAAACGACCGGGGGGACCCACCCACTCGGGTGTTTGTCCGAAAGGCCGCTTATCACTACGGCTGGGATTGGGGGCCTCGCTTCGTCACCAGCGGGATCTGGCGCCCCGTGGAACTCGTGGGGTGGAGTGGGGCCCGATTGACCAACCTGAAGCTGGAAACCAGAGCGTTGACCGACAGCGCAGCCAACCTGGTAGCTCAGGTGACGGTGGAGGTGACCCCGTCCGAAGCAGAACGGCGAAGAGCCGGGGGCGGGGTTCCCGCAACTCTCTCCCTCTCCAGCCCAGAGGGGGCCTTCGATCCTGTCTTCATTCAGTCTCCTCTGGATTCAGGGGAAAACCATTTCGACATCCCACTGACCATCCTCAACCCAAAACGGTGGTGGCCAGCCGGAATGGGGGAGCAGCCCCTCTACACCGTCAAAGCGGAGTTGGACGCCGGTCTCAGGATGGACACCACGAGCACCCGGATCGGGCTCCGGTCCCTCGAGTTGATTACCCAGCCCGATTCCATCGGTGAGTCTTTCTTCTTCGAGGTGAACGGGGTCCCGGTGTTCATGAAGGGGGCCAACATCATTCCCTTGGATCATTTCACTCCTCGGGTCAGCCAGGAGAAATACGAGAGGCTCTTCGACGATGTCGTAGCAGCCAATATGAATATGCTCCGGGTGTGGGGAGGGGGGATCTACGAGGAAGAGATCTTCTACGAGTTGGCTGATGAACGGGGTATCCTCATCTGGCAGGACTTCATGTTCGCCAACGGAATGTACCCCGGAGATTCGGCCTTCCTGGCGAACGTCCGGGCGGAGGCGGTCCACCAGGTCCGCCGCCTCCGCAACCACCCCAGTATCGCCCTCTGGTGCGGAAACAACGAGATGGAGGAAGGGTGGCAACGATGGGGATGGGCTAGGGCCTACGAAAACCCCGCCGACTCCGCAGCGGTTCGGAATGCCTACGACGCCATCTTCCACCAGATCTTGCCCGAGGTGGTGGCGGAGCTCGATCCCGACCGGCGGTACTGGGCGTCATCCCCGAGTCTAGGATGGGGCGACCCGGAAAGCCTGGAGCGGGGGGATAGTCACTATTGGGGCGTCTGGCACGGTCGAGAACCATTCGAGGTCTACGCGGAGAAACTGCCGCGGTTCGCGAGCGAGTATGGGTTTCAGGCATTCCCCCCCATGGCGACGGTTGAGGGGTTCGCCCGACCTGGCGACCTGAGCCTCTTCAACCCGGCCCTTTTGGTCCACCAAAAGCACCCGGTGGGGAACGAGCTCATTCGGGAATACATGGAACGTTGGTACCCCCTGCCTGTGAATTTTCAGGACTTCGTCTACGTCAGCCAACTCCTTCAGGCTCAGGGGATGAAGACGGCCTTCGAGGCCCACCGACGTGCGAAGCCCCGCACAATGGGAACCCTCTACTGGCAATTGAACGACACCTGGCCCGTGGTCTCCTGGTCGAGTTTGGATTTCTTCGGCCGCTGGAAGGCGCTTCACTACGCGGCCAGAGACGCATTCGCCCCCGTCCTCCTCTCGGTCGCCCGGAGGGGGGACACCCTCGAAGTATGGGGGATATCCGACAGAAGCGATCCGACCCGGGGAACGATGACCCTCGAGTTGATGGACTTCCGGGGCACCCCTCTCTGGCAGGCCCCTCTAGAGGTCTCCATCCCCCCGAACTCGGCCCGGCGCCTATGGCAGATGGCTACTTCTGAACTCCTGGCGGAGGTGCCCCCAACCCAGGTGGTCTTTCGGAGCGCCCTTCGACCAGAGCCCCTGGGTTACGCCAGCCCAGATGGGCCCGACCCCGACGAAGTGGCGATCCCGTCCGTGGAAGCCCTCTTCTATTTTGGCCCACCGAAGGAGCTGGCCCTGGAGATCCCCGTCATTCAGGTGGATTGGGAGGAGGGGCCCGAAGGTCTGCTGTTGACCCTGTCCTCGGATATCCTGGCCAAGAGTGTCTACCTGCAGATGAACGGGGATCAGTCCCCACCGCCTGGCGGGGGTTTTTCCGACAACTTCTTCGACCTTCTTCCGGGTCGGCCCAGAACCCTCTCGCTCCAGACCGACCTCACCCGGGAGGCGGCGGAGAGGGGCCTCACGATTCGGACGCTGGCGGAAGTCCCCAGGGAGGGGTCCCCGGTACCCGAGGGTGGCTAAGAAGGAAGCCAAAAGCGTCAGTTGTTCTTCGCGCCCTTGTCGATCCAATTCTTGATGTTGCCGATATCGATGGCGTCCAGCGGGCTCCCAGTTGGAGGCATCCGGGTTCCCACCAGTTGTCTTCCCTCGATCTTGATGACGAGGTAGCTCTCCGAGGACTTCCCTGCGGTCACGCGCTCGAACCCTTCCTGGGTAGCGGCGATGCCAACCAGGTTGGCATAGGCGAATTCCCGTTCCAGGTTCAAGCCTGCTGATTCGCCCGGACCGTGGCATGCGCCGGATGAGCAGCCCTCACGGGCGAAGATGTCGAGGATGTGGGTGGTGAAAGAGGGATCCTCCAGGATCTCCCGTACGTTCTGGGAAAAGTCGTTGGGGTCCGGCTCCGACGGCCCACCTCCGCAGCCGACGAGGAACCCCAGGGTGACGGCCAGGAGAAGCCCAGGGGAGAGGATGTTCGACATAGAAGAGGACGCTCGCTTTGGAGTTGGACGTAACCCCACCGACAGCCTTCGGAGGGATGCGGCTCCCCAGTCGATCCACACACAGGGGGGTCGTGCAGAGACAAACCACCGATGGTGGGCTTTGGTTCCATATACGCCCAGATCCACTCCGGGTATCAAGATTGGATTGGCCCTGATTCCCGGGCGGTGGGTCCGTTGTCGATGAGCCACTCCTTGACGCCCCGCCCACCGGATGTAATCTGACCCCATCCCTTGCAGTGTCAGGATTCCCTTCGGGGATCGACTTTGCTCCCCGGCGGACCTTCGGTAGCCTTCTTTCCCAGCTTCCGGAGGCACGCCCTGAGCCCTGACAGACCCTCGCACCGGAGGCACCCATGAACGCCCGACCAGCGTTTCGCGTCTTCTTATTCCCCCTCCTGATCCTGATGGCCTTGGCCATCCTTCCCCACCAGCCACTGGGTGGCCAGATCCCCCAGGAAACGGTACGGGCCCTGAAGTACCGCCCCATCGGCCCCGCTGTCATGGGAGGGCGCGTCAGTGACATCGCCGTGGACCAAAGCAATCCCAGCACCTTCTATGTGGGTACAGGCACCGGCGGTTTGTGGAAGACCACCAACCACGGCACAACCTTTGAACCCATTTTCGATAATCAACCCGTCTCCTCCATCGGGGATGTGACGCTGGTGCAGGGGAATCCAAACATCGTGTGGGTTGGGACCGGCGAACCTCAGAACCGCCAGAGCTCCCCCTGGGGGAACGGGGTGTACAAGTCCCTGGACGGCGGCAAGAACTGGCAGCATATGGGGCTCGAGAACACGCACACGATCTCGAGAATTCAGATCGCGCCGGTGCCCATGGCGGGCACGGTCTTCGTTGCAGCTGTAGGGCACCTCTGGGGGGCCAACGAGGAGCGAGGGGTCTACCGGAGCATGAATGGCGGGATCAGTTGGGAAAAGGTCCTGTATGTGGACGAATTCACAGGCGCCATCGATCTGGTCATGGACCCAAATGACCCACGAACCCTCTACGCCGCAATGTACCAGCGACAGCGCACGGGATTCGGCTTCAATGGGGGTGGGCCCGGGAGTGGCATCTACCGGACCATGGACAACGGGACGACCTGGGAGCGGCTTACGAACGGTCTCCCCGACACGGAGATGGGGCGGATCGGTCTGGACGTCTTCGAGGGAGACGGGTCCACCGTCTACGCAATCATCGAGGCCGTGGAAGGCCGCGGGGTCTATCGATCCGACGATCGGGGCGACAGTTGGGTGAAACAGAGCGACACCAACCCCCGGCCCATGTATTACAGCCAGATCCGAGTGGACCCCAACGACTCGGAGCAACTCTACCTGGGGGGCACCTCTTTCTACATCTCCAGTGACGCCGGGAAGACCTTTCAGGACTACCGGTGGCCCGGAGTACACGTGGATCATCACGCCATCTGGGTAGACCCGAATGACGGGGATCACCTCCTCCTGGGGAACGACGGCGGGATCTACGTCTCCTGGGACAGGGGGCAGAGCTGGCGGATGTACGACAACATCGCCTTGGGCCAGTTCTACGAGATCGGCGTGAACATGGAAGACCCATACTGGGTGTGCGGTGGACTTCAGGACAACGGCTCCTGGTGTGGGCCCAGCCAGACCTACTCCACCAACGGGATCCTCAACGCCCACTGGGTGGAAATCAATGGAGCCGACGGATTCTACACGCCCATGGATCCGGGGATGGCCAACATCGTCTACGCGGAAGCCCAAACGGGCAGGCCGGTACGCATCGACCTCACTACCGGTGAAAGGAAGTCGATCCGCCCACTCGGTAGGCCGGGCCCGGGGGAAGAGGACCTGCCCAGCTTCCGCTGGAACTGGAACTCGCCCTTCGAGATCTCACACCACGATCCCGCCGTCCTCTATTACGGCTCCAATGTGTTGTTCAGGAGCCCCGACCGCGGCCAGTCTTGGGAACAGATCAGCCAGGACCTGACCAAAGGGATCGATCGGGACACGCTGGAGATCATGGGGGTGGAACTCTCGGCAGTACGCCTCTCCCGGAATGACGGGATCAGCTTTTACGGCAACCTCACCCAGATCGCGGAATCCCCCATCAACCCCCAGGTGATCTATGCCGGCAGTGACGATGGGAACCTGCAGGTGACCCAGGATGGTGGAGCGACTTGGACCAACGTGGTGGACCGGATTCGTGGCGTACCCGAGCGAACTTATGTGAGCGGGATCTTCGCTTCGGGCCATGCCGAAGGGAGAGTGTACGTCACCTTCGACGGACACCGGAACGACGACTACGCCGCCTATGCGTTCGTCAGCGAGGACTTCGGGCAGAGTTGGAGCCAGATCACAGCGGGCCTCCCGGCCACTTCAGTGAACCGCATCATCGAACATCCGAGGACTGCCAACCTTCTCTTCCTGGCAAACGAGGTGGGGGTCTTCTTTTCCCTGGATCGGGGCCAGCAGTGGGCCCAACTGAAAAACAACCTCCCTACCGTTCCCGTGGACGAGGTCCTCATCCATCCCAGGGAGAACGACCTGGTGGTGGGAACCCACGGCCGGAGCATCTGGATCCTGGACGACGTGACTCCCCTGGAAGAGCTTAGCCAGGCCATGGCCGCCGACCGGGCCTATCTCTTCCCGGTTCAGACCGGCCGCATGATGAACCTGAACTCTCCGGAAAGCTTCAACGCCGGGATGTTCGCCGCGGAGAATCCGCCCCAGGGGGCACGGATCCGTTTTCTCCTGGCACACAACGGCCAACCCGATCACATCATGGGAGAGATGCATCCTCCGGAGGAAGGTGAGGAAGCCCACGCCCCACCGGCCGAACATTTCACCTCCCGGATCACGATTCTCGATCCGGCAGGAAATGCCATCCGAACCGTCCGGGAGCCCGCATCAGGAACCAAGGGGATGCACGAGTGGATCTGGGACCTGCGGATGGATCCTCCGTTCGAGGTGGAGGAGGACACTGAATTCAGGGGCCCTCGAGGTCCATTTGTCCGGCCGGGGGAGTACACGGTCCAGTTGGAGGGGGGCGGAGAGACCCTGACCACCTCCGTGACCGTCGAGCCGGACCCACGGTTGGCGGAGGTTTCGGAAGCCGACCTTTTGGCCAGAAGAGAGGCCATCATTGCCTTGTACGAGCTTCTTGGCCCCGCCTATGAGGCCAGCTCCGTGATGGCCGAGATCCAGGAAGAGATGGGGGTTATCGCCGACGTCCTGGAAGTGCGGGAAGACGTGAGCGAAGAAACCCAGGAGGCCTTCAATCAGGCTCGGGGCGAGCTTTCCGGAATCAACCGGGAGGCAGGGCAATCGTTCAGCCAGATCATGCGGTTGATGGGCGGGATCGAAGGCTGCCACTGCCGGCCCACCGAAGACGAGTTGTACCAGGCCCAGGAGGCACCTTCGACCCTCGAGGAGGTCATCACCAGGGTGAACCGGGCGGTTTCATCCACCATGCCGGATCTGTACCGGGCTCTGGAGTCGGCCGGAGTATGGAGGAGGGAATTCCCCACCGTGTCCGGGCCTGGGGGTGACTGAGTCGGGACCCGGCATATCGGAAAAGGGAAGAAGGGGGGGGCCGCGCCCCCCTTCTTCTCTTTTTTTTCATCGAACCCGTAAAACGTCCCGAACAAAGGCCCCACCCGCCCTCCCTCTCGAATTCGCCAGCCGTTGCCGCGTCATTTAACGAACGGGTCGGGTCGGTCATCAAAGCACACAAGACCTGCCCGAATACTCGAGCGCGGAGTGACTCAAATGAAGAAGTGGATCAGAATCCTGGCATTGGGAAGTATCGTGGCCCTCGGGGCCGGAGCCTGCGATGACGTCGGCACCGAACCGGATGCCATCGATGACGCTGCCCTCAGGGCCGATGTTGCCCTTGTTGCCGCCGACGGCGTGTTCGAAGATCTGTCGGTCATGCTGGCGCCAGCCGCCCTCTCCATGGCTGGAGGGGGGCCTGACCTTGTTTCGTACGGGGGTCAGGGGAGCTACACCTTCTCGAAGGATGTGACCTTCTACGCAGAGGACGGCTCGGAGCAGAACGAATACGACGACCTGCTTACGGCTTCCATCCACGTGGTCTGGGCCTTGGAGCGTTCGAGGGAGCACACCTTCTGGAGCGCCGACATCCAGCGCAATCGGGAAATGACCGTTACCGGCCTTCTGGGTGAGGAGACGGAACGTACCTGGAATGGTGAGGCCGATGCCGACGTCTTCCGCAGCCGCCACAAGGACGAAGCGACACGGACGTACGACATGGAGATGGAGGCCACCCACACCGACGTAGTGAGGGGGGTCCCACGAGCCGACAACCCGTGGCCCCTATCGGGGACCATCGTCCGGCAGGTCCACGTAATCGTGATGGAAGGGGACGAGGTCATCGGGGAACGGGATGTGACTGCCACCATCACCTTCAATGGAACCCAGTTCGTCTTGATGAACGTGGACGGAGACGAGTTTGAGATCGACCTGGCCGAGAGGGGAGTGAGGAACAAGCTGCAACGAAAGGGTGGATGAGGTCAGGCTCTCGTCCTTCCGGATCCCGGGTTTCTCGGGTTCGATCCTGGAAGTTCGAGAGGAAGCGGCAGGGAGCGGCGAGGTCGCTTCCTGCCGTTTTTCTTCTCCTACAACCTCGGAAGGGGGTCAGGCGGAGGTCCGGCGCACCAGAGGAGAGGGATGGGCACCTCGTCCCGTCCGGCGTTGTTTCTCAACCGGCTTGACCTCTCCCTTCCTTTTCTTCTTCACCCACCCGGGCATCCTCATGAGAAGGAGGACCGCCAGGACCCCTGCAGCCACCAAAGGCCAAAACGTATCGGCCTTGACCTTCCAGTAGAAGTGGAGAACACCCAAACCAGCGGCCGGATAAACCAGGCGATGCAGGAGCTGCCAACGTCTGCCCAGACGCCGAATCCAGCCGCGGGTTGAGGTCAACGCCAGGGGCAGGAGGAGTAGGAAGGAAAGGAAACCCACCGTGATTAAGGGCCGTTCGGCGATATCCTCAAGGATGAAGGACCATGCGAATCCCTGATCCAACCCCAGATAGACGAGGAAATGGAGGGAGACGTAGAAATACCCGAAGAGGCCCAGAAGGCGGCGGGTTTTGATGATGGGATTCCATCCCGTCAGCCGGCGAAGAGGCGTGACGGCAAGGCCCAAGAGCAAGAACCCCAACCCCCAGCGCCCGGCCACATGAAGGAGTGCCTCCACGGGATTGGCGCCCAACCGGTCGGTGAAGATCGCCCAGGCTCCCCAACCCACCGGGCTCAGGCCCAGCACCCAGAACGCCACCTTCAACCAGACGACCATCTCGCTAGAACCAGCGCCGAAGGTCCATGCCGGCGTAGAGGGATGCGACCTCCTCGGCATACCCGTTGAACGGGAGGGTCGGTCTCCGACGGATCTCACCGATCCTCCGTTCCCGTGCCTGACTCCAACGAGGGTGATCCACCTCTGGGTTCACGTTGGCGAAGAACCCGTATTCCCTCGGGGCCGCCATGTTCCAGCTTGTGTTGGGCATCTCCTCCACGAGGCGAATGCGCACGATGGATTTGATGCTCTTGAATCCGTATTTCCACGGCACTACCAAGCGGATGGGAGCCCCGTTCTGCCCCGGGAGGGTCTGGCCATAGAGGCCTGTGGCCATCAGGGTCAATGGGTTCAGGGCCTCGTCCATCCTGAGCCCTTCAACATAGGGCCATTCCAGGACCCTGGATCGTTGTCCGGGCATCTGGTCCGGGTCGAAGAGGGTGGTGAACTCAACGTACTTGGCCCGGCTGGTGGGTTGAACCGATTCAAGCAACTCTTTGAGTTGAAATCCCTGCCAGGGGATCACCATGGACCAGGCCTCCACACAGCGGAGGCGGTAGATCCGCTCCTCCGAAGGAAAACGGGCCAGCAGGTCTTCGATTCCGACCTCTCCTGGCCTTTCGCACTCCCCCTCGATCTGAACGGTCCACGAACCCCGTGGGAAGTCGCCCACATTTCGGGCCGGATCTTCCTTCCCGGTTCCGAACTCGTAGAAGTTGTTGTACTGGGTCACATCCTCGAAGGGGGTGAGATCCTCTTCCTGAGGGGCCGCACGCGGATTGCCGGGGGGCGTGGCCGCAGCTACCTGACTCCCGAAGTCACACCCCGCCAGAGCCCCCGGGACCACTGAGCCCGCCAGAGCCAGCTTGCCCGCCCGTCCCAGGAATTTCCGCCGGTTCAGATACACCTCGTAGGGTGTGATCTCCGAAGAGGGGATCTTTCTCGATTTCCAGTTCGCCATCGTTCCGTCTTTTGTTGTGTCGAGAGCCTCGAAAAAGCGGGCCCGTAACCAAAACGCGACATGAGCCCCCCGGCTGGATCAGCCACCGGGGACCCTCTTAACCGCCTATGCCCGGAAAAAGTTCCTCAAGAAGAGGCTCACCGGTTATTCAGGATCTCAACCGCCTTCAAGAGGATTGGGTCCGATAAACCGATGAGGTGGGCCGGGATGATGGTGTGGTGATGGGGGCCAATTCCAATGCCCTCGTGGGTAGTTCCGTCCGGCGCCCATTCGATCCAACGGGAAACGGAAAGACTCCACCCATTCGGCATTTCCCTGAAGAGGGGGTTCCCCGACCCCCCCCCGGTGGTGTCTCCTACCAGCCTTACCTGTGGGAGGGTGCGCATGGCAAGGACGAAGCTCTCAGCAGCGCTGAACGTCCTGCGGTTGGTCAGCACGGCCACCGGCCCCAGAAAGCGCCGCTTGCCATTGGGCTCCAGATAATCGTCCAGGGGGGCTGTGAAATCGGAATGTGCAGGGCCGTTCCGGTATTGGATCCGACGATAGAGTCGGCGATCCCTGGTAAACCGGCCGGCGATCCTCTCGGCATTCCCGTCATTACCCCCGCTGTTGTCCCGAACATCGAGAACGAGAGCGCTGGCCTGTTCCAGGGTTTGCAGGACCTCATCGATTTCTGATGCCCAGTTGGATCCTGTGAAGGTGGGGAGGTGGATGTACCCGATATCGGGGGTGATCCAGCCAAAGAAAATCTTTCCGGATGGCGTGTTCCCCCGCCCCTGGAGGAGAGTCCTCCAGATCAGGTCGAAATGGAAATTGTGAGAGTGGGCCGCATACCACCCGGAATAGCGGTAGGTGGCAAAGGGGCTGAACAATCCGACGTGCCCGTCCTCCAACCGTCCCAGCATCTCGGAGAGGATGGAGAAAAGATCTGCCGGAGTACTTGTGGCATCGATCCACTGGCTGTAGAACGCCCTCATTTCCTCCCAGTCGATCCCTTTGAGGTCGAAGAAGGAGTAGTGCCGGTCCACCTCGGCCCAAGCGAACTCGAAGTTGGTCACGGGACCTTCTCCGGGTTCTTCGGGCAGCAACACTTCCTGGCAACTCGAGAGGAGGCCAACGGAGCCCAGAAGAAGGAGGGAGCCAAAGATTCTCACGACCCGCCCCCTCCTCCCCAGATCGTCAGGGAAAGGGTCAGGCTGTGACGACTTTGGGAAAGCGTCCTGGGTTTCTTGTACCGGAGTGCGGAAAAACCATAGGAGAGGCCTAGCCTGGAGAGGCCACCGACCCGGTGGAGGTAGTGGAGGGATTGCTGCACTCCCTCTACCTCACCGATGCCGGCCCATGTGGCTTCGGGGGCCTCGGTAAGGCCTTCATACCCGGGCCTGAAGACGAGTCCAAACAGTGGGACCGTCACAGATTGCCACAACCGGCCACCCCATGGGAGGTCGGCGCTCCATCCCAGACCAGGCTCCAGGAGCCCGAAGGCATGAAGCCAGCCCTCGGAGTCGGTCCGGGTATACCGGTGATCGTAGAGGGCGAAGTCTCCGGCTATGGATCCCCCCAAGAAAAGAGACAGCCCCCCCCCGGAAAGGGTGGCGACCCGCTGAAGGGCCATCACCTCCAAGCTGGCTCTATGGCCCTCCTGGAGATGGCCACCTCCTCCGGTTGCCCGGGAATCCAGTTGGGGTCGGGAATGGGAAGCGGAGAGAACACGGATGCTGGAAGGGGTGGACATCCCCACGCGGAGCGTCAGCCCGTACCCGAGACCAGAGTACCGGAGCGGCGAGACCAGATCATCGGCCTGATGGAAAAGGGCCAGATCCAGCCCAATGGCGATCCCGGAAGGGCCTGCTTCAGGAAACTGGAGGCCCGCCCGCTCTCCCCCAACCGGGAGACCCTGGGCGGCAAGGAGGGGAGGAGCCACCGCCAAAAGAATCAGGCCAACGGAAGCCCTCTTTGCCGCAACTCGAGGGCTGGCGAGGGGGCCGTCCCCAACAGAGCGACAAGACCTCCTCACCGGAGAGACGTCTCCCAAAGGGGTCTATGGGGTTCGAGGGAGATACTTCTTGGGGAATTTCGCCACCACCGTGTATACGGGGTCGACGATATTCGCCACTGAGCTCTCCGCGAGCTGGCCCAACAACTGATATGCATCCCACCGCCCAAACCCGTAGTCCTCCTCCAACCATTCTACCAGCTCGACGTGAGCCAGTCTGAACGCGTCGATGAGGGGCCGTGCGCTCCCGGCCACCATGATGTAGTCGTCATTCTCTATACGGGGCCAACGGATTGTCTTTCCTTTGATCAGGTCGATCTCCAGTACCACATCCATGGATGTCTCGAGGCCACTCCCGTTCACCTCCCCGAATCCCTGCCGGGCATGGCCATCGCCAAAGTAGAAGTAGGCTCCATCATGGAAGATTGGGAGGTAGACCGTGGCGCCCTCCCGGATCTCCTGGGCATCCATATTCCCGCCGAAGTCCCCCGGCCAAAGGCCGCCGAAGGCCTCCTGGCCCCTGGGGGCCACCGCCACTCGACCCAGCATCGGTTTGAGGTCGATGGTGATCTCCCCCATCTCACTGCCGGGAAGAGCCACCGTACCGGTTTTCCTCTCCAGGTCCAGACTCCAGAGGTATCGGTGGGAGGGAACCGGATCGTTCAGCAACCTCACCCGGGCGTCGGCAGATAATCCACCGAAGTTCGGTCCTATATTCGAAGCCGCGTACTCGTAGTTGGGTTCCACCTTGTGAACCTTCACGACCAGCATGTCGTCAGTGGTGGCACCCTCGATGAAAAAGGGTCCGACCTCCCCTGGGAAAGACCCACCCTCGGGACTGAAATAGCCGCCCCAGTTGGTCTCGGAGATCAACACCGTACCTGGCTTGATCGTAAGAACGGGATCCCGGACCGCAAAGGTCGGCTGAGCCACCGTGGGCGTAAAACGAACAGTATCGGGGGCCTGAGCCACCAGTGGCCGGGAAACGGTTGGGGCGACAAGAAAAGTGAGACCTGCCAGTAGAGGAATCAGAGAGCGAGCCATGAGACGTGCCTCCGGGTTCTCAAAGGGAATGGAATCCTAAGGAGATCTTATGCTTTCACCTCCTCGACAGGCTAGATGGAAGGCCGGATATTTCATGAGGTTCGATTCGGGCCGGCCCAACATCGGGGTTTCGATCCTCCTTTGACCAGGACATGAATGCCAAAGAAGAGAACCTCGATTCGAACCCTCCTCCTGGTGCTCACAGCGGCCGTGGCCGTTCCGCTCCTGGGTCTATTCGGGTACTACCGGTATAAAGACATCCGCTCCGATATCCACACCGTAGAGGAGCGCCTTCTTTCCCAGGCCCGGGCCACCGCCCTGAGCCTCCGCCAGTTCGTCTTCGACTCGGAAAACCTCTTGGCCGGGTTCGCAATGGACCCGGGAATCCGGTCTCTCAATCCGGATAGCTGTTCCACCCGGTTCCCTCAGCTTCTCGGTCTGGCCCAACCAACCTACACGAACATTTTCACCAACGACGCATCCGGCCAACTCATCTGTTCGGCCCTGGATGCCTCGGGGCAATCCCGACCGACAAACGGACCTGGCCCCTGGTACTCCGTGGCGAGGGAGGCCGAAGGATTTACTGTCGGCCCGGTCCAAAGGGGAGCACAATCACAGCGATGGGTCACGGTGTTCTCCTACCCCCTCACCAGCCAGGGGGGGGAGAGAGTGGGGTGGGTGAGTTTGGCCGTCGACCTGGTCCGATTCCAGCGCATGCTTGCCAACTTCGACTTCGAAGAAGGCCGGATCATCTCCGTCATCGAACGGGACGGACGGATCGTTGCCCGATCGAGAGACTCCGACCGGTACGTCGGGACCCAGCCTCAGACGCCCTCCGCTGGGACGCAAGGCGGGCCCCCTCAGCGGGCGTCGGTGGGCTTCAGCCGGAGCCCTACCCTGGAAGGTGTAGACTACCTGTGGGCCTATGCCCTGGTCCCTTCCACGGATTGGATCGTCTACTCGGGCCTACCTAGAGTTGCCGTCTACGGTCCTGTCTGGTCCCAGTGGTTTTGGTCTTCCGTTCTCGCCCTGTCGGTCCTGGCCTTTGTATTCCTCCTGGGGAGGAACATCCTTCAGCGGATCACCGATCCGCTGGCGGCGCTGGTGAGGGAGACGGGAGCCGCCCACCCAGGGGAACCCTCGAACCTCTCTGAAGAAGGACCCACTGAGATCGCCCTGGTGGCAGAACGGTTCAACGAGGCTTGGGAGGCCTGGATGGAGGCCGAGGAGGAACGGCGACACTCGGTGGAACGGATCCGGTCCCTGGTGGAAAATGCCGTCACCGGAATCTACGTCTCGACGGAGGAGGGGACGTTCCTCGAGGTCAATCAGGCTATGGTGGACCTCCTGGGTTACAACTCCCGGGAGGAGCTCCTGGCCACCCCGGTCTCCGCCCTCTACACCTCCGTGGAGGATCGTCTGGAAACTCTGGCGGCACACGGCCGGAAGGAGTTCTTCCGAGGCGTCCAGGTGCTCTGGAAAACCAAAGACGGGTCACCCATCACCGTCCGACTCTTTGGCCGGAGGTTCAAGAACGCCCAGGGAGAGGTCTCCTGGGAGGTCATTGTGGAGGACGTCACCAAACTCCGGACACTCCAGGAGCAGTACCTCCAGTCCCAGAAGATGGAGGCTCTCGGTCGCCTCGCTGGCGGCGTGGCCCACGATTTCAACAACCTTCTGACCGTCATCCAGGGCCAGGCGGAGTTCATCCTCGACGATCCCGCAGTGGGCGAGGACCTCAAGGGCCAGATCCAGGAGATCGCGGATGCAGCCTCGCGGGGGGCCGACCTGAATCACCAGCTCCTCTCCTTCGGCCGCCGTTCCGGAGAACGAAGAGAGGCCCTTGATCTGAATCGGGTACTCAGAGGTTTCGAGATCATGATCCGGAGGGCTGCGGGTGAGGAGATCTCAGTCGAGATCGTCACGGAGCCCGAGCTTGGGTGGGTCTTGGGGGACCGCGGCCAGATAGAACAGGTGCTCATGAATCTGGTGGTGAATGCCAGGGATGCCATGCCCAGGGGCGGGACCCTTCACCTGGAGACCTCCAACGTCGAGGTCCCCATGGAAGAGGCGGCAGCCTACCCACCAGCGACTCCTGGGCCCCATGTGGTCCTGACGGTCCGGGACTCAGGGACGGGCATCCACCCTGAAGTCTTGCCGAACATCTTCGAGCCCTTCTTTTCCACCAAACCCGAGAGCAAAGGGACGGGGCTGGGCCTGGCCACGGTCTACGGAATCGTCACCGACTCGGGAGGGCACATACGGCTGGAAAGCAGGCAGGGGGTGGGGACTTCGTTCAGACTCTTCTTCCCGATTCAGAAGATTCGACCTCTCAAGGAGATGGCGACCGCGGGAGTGAAGGTCACCCGGACCGGTTCGGGCCGAATCCTCTTGGCGGAAGACGAGGACGCCGTCCGCCGTCTCACTTCCCGAATCCTGGAGCGGGCGGGATACCAGGTCCTGCAGGCAGCGGATGGGAAAGAGGCGCTGGACTTGGCTCGTGAGCTTTCGGAGCCCGTGGACCTGCTTCTCTCCGACGTTGTCATGCCCGAGATCCGGGGCCCGGAGCTGGCGGAGATCCTGGGGAGGGAGGGCCGGGTCCAGCGGGTCGTGCTCTTCTCCGGATACCCTGAGGGTCTGCGTGAGGCAGGACTCAAGGGGGTGGGACGTTGGGAGTTGATCTCGAAGCCCTTCAGCAGCGCTGAACTCCTGGCGGCTGTGGAGCGGGCAATGGAGAGAGATGACACCGCTTGATTCCCCCAGATCCCCGAACTGCCCGACCCGCCACCTCCTACCGGGAGGAGAGCGGCGGAGAAACCCCATGGGTCCCCAGATAGTCCACCGCAAGATTGGCCAGCGCCCGGACACCCACAGGTAGAGCAGACTCGTCGGCGAAGAAGTAGGGTGAATGGTTGGGCGCGGCCTCATGCAAGGGGATGGAGTCTGGAATGACTCCGAGGAAGAAAAAGAGCCCAGGAACCTCTTGTTGATAGGCTGAAAAATCCTCTGATCCGGTAATGGGCGGGACCTCTGTCGCCATCCCGACCCCCGCAACACGCTCCAGCGTCCCAACCATCTTTCGAGTGAGCTCCGGGTCATTGTAGGTGATGGCCCCGGCTCTGGAGAGGAACACCTCCGCCGTGGCACCTGCGCTTTCGGCGATGCCCTCGGCGGTCCGTTTGATGGCCTCGCCGATTCTGGCTTGCATCTCCAGGTCCAGCGTTCGGACGGTGCCAACCATGACGACACTATCTGGAATGATGTTGCTTCGGACGCCCCCATTGATCTGCCCGATGGTGACCACAGCCGGGGCGGTGGTGAGATCGGACTGGCGGCTGACCACGGTCTGAAGGCCCACGATGATCTGAGCCGAGGTCACGATTGGATCGACCCCGCCCCATGGCATGGCCCCATGGGTTTGGCGTCCCTTCACCTTGATCCTGAGGGTCTGGACCGCGGCCATGGCCCCGCCCGCCCGATACCCGATGGATCCGGTTGGAGAGGGCATGACGTGGAGTCCGAAGATGGCGTCGGGTCGGGGGTTCTCCAGAACCCCCTCTTCGACCATCAGGCGTGCGCCACCCCGCTCCCCGGAGGGCGCTCCTTCCTCTGCGGGCTGGAAGATGAACTTTACCGTGCCTGGAAGCCGATCCCGCATCTCAGCCAGGACGGTGGCCGCCCCCATGAGGACCGCCATGTGATTGTCGTGGCCACAAGCGTGCATGACACCGACTTCTCGGCCCGCATAGTGCGCCAGGGCCTTGGAGGCGAAGGGCAAGTCCACCAGTTCCGTCACCGGCAAAGCATCCATATCGGCCCGGAGAGCCACTACGGGGCCCGGGAGCACTCCCCGGAGCACCCCAACCACTCCGGTATGGGCCACCCCGGTTTGGACCTCCATTCCGAGAGACTCCAGATGCCGGGCGATGATTCCGGAGGTACGGAACTCCCTGTTCCCCAACTCCGGGTGCTGGTGGAGGTCTCGACGCCACGCAACCACATCGTCCACGATGGCCGCAGTTCGGGTGTCGATCTCGGCTCGAAGTGCCCCGAGATCCACCTCCTGGGCCTGGGCCGAATGAGACGGGAGGAGGGAGAGGAGAGGGATCAAAGCCAACGGCACCAGGCCGATCCGAAGGGCCGGCCTCGAAGAGGAGAGGGGGTCCGCGGAGGGTATCTTCATGGTAGGCGCACTTCTTCAGAGGGGGGGAGGAGTCACACAGTGGGACCCCTCCATGTGGGTCGCCGGTTCGGAAAGCCATACAGTCAATCGATACGCTTCAAGACGAGGATTCGGTTCCAGTTCCCACCGAACCGCTTCTCCACGCCAGCCAGGAATCCTGACTCCAGGTCGTAGTAGCTCCGTACGCCAAGGGGTCCCAGAGTCTGAAGCATCACCGCCACCTCCCTCCCTTCCCAGGTCGCCCTCTCAACGATGGGAACCACCGGACCAAATCGGTGGTTGCCGACCTCCCGGAGCTTCGGCGGCAACCAGATGGGCCCGAACTCGCCGGCCAGCTCCCCCCACCACACGGGACGTCCTTCATGCTTGGTATACGCGTCGATGATCCACTCATCTCCCACCCCATCAGGCCGAAGGGGGCAGCCATCGGGACCGGATAGCGAGACCCTGAAGTCTCTACCCTCGGCCGCAAAAGACAGCTGGCATTCCCCTGAGGCTGGTGCGTCGAAGACGAGGGTGAGGCCATCCTCAATCGGCGGAGACCCGGAGCCGCACCCAACCGTCCCGAGGGTGAAAGTCAGGAGGACAGCGGGTTGGAAGGTCTTCATGGCAGCGGTCCCTACGGGTGGCGTTTCCGGTTTGGGATCCGGTCCAGGCCCGCCTGGGCTGACGACGGGCCGGGCGGTTGGGGCGAGGCCCCTGGGTTTCCTACACGTCCAGGTTCTTCACGTACCGAGCGTTCTTTTCGATAAACAGCTTCCGAGGCTCTACGTCGTCACCCATCAGCTCGTCGAAGAGTCGGGAGGCCATTGCACCGTCGTCGATATCCACCCTGAGTAGTGTCCGGGATTCAGGATCCATGGTCGTCCGCCAGAGTTGATCGGGGTTCATCTCCCCCAGCCCTTTATAGCGCTGGATGGAAACTCCCTTCTTCCCGTCCCCACCCTTCCCGTTGCCCAGGCGCTCAGTGTATTCCTCCCGTTGGGACTCGGAGTAGGCGTAGTACTCTTGCTTCCCCTTCATGACCCTGTAGAGAGGTGGTTGAGCGATGAAGACATGCCCAGCCTCGATGAGCTCAGGCATCTGTCTGAAAAAGAAGGTGAGGAGAAGCGTCCGGATGTGGGCTCCATCCACGT
Organism: uncultured bacterium; assembly: GCA_965365235.1. GTDB lineage: Bacteria > Gemmatimonadota > Gemmatimonadetes > Longimicrobiales > Gaopeijiaceae > CBDUAX01. The sequence continues at coordinate 1,019 of CBDUAX010000004.1, read as the reverse complement.
CGGCGTCCGTCATGATGATGATCTTGTGATACCGGAGGCCATCCATGGAAAAGTCATCTCGGATGCCGGCACCGATGGCCGTGATCATGGCGCGGATCTCGGTGTTGGAGAGGATCTTGTCGATGCGTGCCCGCTCGACGTTCAGAATCTTCCCCTTGAGAGGCAGGATAGCCTGGTACGACCGGTCGCGTCCCTGCTTGGCGGACCCGCCGGCTGAATCACCCTCGACGATGTAGAGCTCGCAGAGACTCGGATCGGAGATGGAGCAATCAGCCAGTTTCCCCGGCAGGACCCCGCTTTCCAGGGCGCTCTTCTTCCGCGCCAGATCCCTGGCCTTACGGGCTGCCTCCCGGGCCCGGGCCGCCGAGAGAGCCTTCTCGATGATCCCCTTTGCCGCCTTCGGATTCTCCTCCAGGAAGATGGCCAGCTGTTCGTTCACCGCCGCTTCCACTGCCCCCCGGACCTCGGAGTTCCCAAGCTTCGTCTTGGTCTGGCCTTCGAACTGGGGCTCCATGACCTTGACGCTCAGGACACAGGTCAGGCCCTCCCTCACATCATCGCCTGACAAACCCTCAGTGGCCTTCTTGAAAAGGCCGTTCTTGCGACCATAGTCGTTGACGGTTCGTGTCAGTGCCGCCTTGAAGCCAGTCAGGTGTGTTCCACCCTCGTGGGTGTTGATGTTGTTGACGAAGGTGTGGGTGTTCTCGCTGAAGCCATCATCGTACTGCATGGCCAGCTCGATCTCGGCCTCTTCCCGGCTGGTCTCGAAGTAGATGATCTTGGGATGGAGGGGTTGGCGACTCCCCCGTAGGAATTCCACGAAGGCCGCGAGTCCGCCCTCGTAGTAGTACTCTTCCTCACGGGCATCCTGACCTCCGTTGGGTCGCTCGTCCTTGAGAACGATGCGGAGGCCTTTGTTAAGGAAGGCCAGCTCCCGGAGACGTCCTGAGAGGGTCGTGAAGTTGTACTCGAGTTCGGTGAAGATGGCTGGGTCCGGAGAGAACTTGACGGTCGTCCCA
>CBDUAX010000003.1:0-29477 GCA_965365235.1 uncultured bacterium | reverse complement strand
CGCGGAAAATGGAGCTTCGAGGACATCATCGGGAAGAGCGAGGCCTTTCAGAAGATCTTCGCCATCCTCCCTGACATTGCCGCATCCGAGAGCACCGTTCTGCTGGAAGGTCCATCGGGGTCAGGGAAGGAGCTGCTGGCCAAGGCCATCCATAATCTCAGTCCCCGCCAGGAGAAGCCTTATGTGGTGGTGAACTGTGGGACCCTTCCCCCGAACCTCTTTGAGTCGGAGCTCTTCGGATACAAAGCCGGGGCGTTCACCGATGCGAAGAAGGACAAGCCAGGTCTGATCCCCAGGGCCGAAGGAGGGACCATCTTCCTGGACGAGATCGGGGATCTTCCTTCGGAGACCCAGGTCAAGCTTCTGCGACTCCTGCAGGAGCGGGAATACCACCCTCTGGGCGGCGTCGAGAACGTCCACGCCGACGTCCGGGTGGTGGCGGCCACAAACAGGGACCTGCCGACCCTCGTGAGCCAGGGGAAGTTCCGAGACGATCTCTATTTCCGGTTGGCAGTGGTGCGGTTGACGATCCCACCTTTGAAGGAGCGGCGGCAGGATATCCCCTTCCTCATCGACCACTTCATCCAGCGTTTCAACGCCCGAAGGGGGAAGCGTGTGTTGGGCGTTACCCCGGCGGTTCTGGAGGTGCTGATGCGGCATCCACTCCCCGGGAACGTCCGGGAGTTGGAGAACATCATCGAGTACTGTTTCGTTCTCTGCCACAATGGGCTCATCGACGTCAAACACCTGCCGGACGATCTGAAACCCGGTGGGGTGACAGGCGAACCCCTGGAGGAGCCAGCTGCTCAAGCTCCCCTGCAGGTTGGAGAGGCTCAGGTCATCCGCCAGACCCTGGCCCGGAACCGGGGGAATCGCATAGCCACCGCCCGAGACCTCCAGATCAGCCGGACCACTCTCTGGAGGAAGCTCAAGAAGTACGGTATCGAATCGGAGGAATTCCCGGACGATCCGGAGGGGGAAGGGGAGTAGTTCTTCGCCTTCTTGAGCACGAAAACATGTTTCAATAATGAAACTCTGAAACATGGCCACGTTCCAATTTTGGAACACACATACCCTGGGGCCGGTTCCGGTCCAACTCCATAATCCAGTACAAAAAAAAGACTTACGGGTTTAGCGGGTCCATGTCTACCGTTCGGTCCGCCCTTTGCTTTTAGGAGGGTCGACCTGGAGGTAAGACTGTGAAAATTGCCATTCCACGGATGGGAGAGTCGGTGGCGCCCTGCTTCGAGTACTGCACCACCATGGCCGTCTTCACCGTGACGGGTTCCGGCACGGCGGAGCCGGTGGACTTTCCCCTGACCAGCAGGGAGCCCTTCGACAGGGTTCGGCTCCTTCGGGCGCAGGGCGTGGACACAGTCATATGCGGCGGGATGCAGGAGGTCTACGAAGACCTCCTCAAAGCCAGCGGATTCCAGGTCGTTTCTTGGGTTTCGGGCGCGGTGGAGGATCTCCTCAACACCTTTTTGAGGGGAGACCTCCGGTCGGGGATGGAACTCCCCACTCCCCATCGCCCGGACCTTCACGCAATGGACCGGATGACGGAGCACTGACCGGTGGCAACCGCGCAGAAATACAGCTACAACGTCGAGCAGAAGGGATTGGAGGGCACAGAGAGGCCCGAACGATTCCTCGAGGCCTTCGCGGCCATCTTGCGCCACGGCAACTACCACGTGGCTTTGGACACCTTCTCCCGCCTCAGCGCAAAGTGCGGTCGATGTGCCGCAGCCTGCCAACTCTACGAGGCTACGGGGGCGGAAGAAGACATCCCATGCCACCGCTCTGAGCTCCTCCTGAAGGTCTACCGGAGGTACTTCACTCAGAGCGGAATCCTCAAGGCGAAGTTGTTCGGTGGGTTCACGCTCACCGACGAGTACCTGGATGAAATGGCCGAGTCGTTCTACCGGTGTACCGCCTGCCGTCGTTGCAAGGCCACCTGCCCCGTGGGCATCGACCACGCCCTGGTCACCCACCTGGCTCGATGGGTGATGGCTGAGATCGACCTTATTCCTCGGGCCCTCCTGGTCTCGGTCAGGGAGCAGCTTGAAGGAGCTACGAGAAACACCTCGGCCATTCCCGTCCCCGCTCTGAAAGACACGTGCGAATTCCTGGAAGAAGAGCTTAAGGACCTCTACAACGTCGACATCAAGTTCCCCTTCGACGAAGAGGAGACCGAGTTCGTGTTTTTTCCTGCGGTCTCCGATTTCATCATGGAGGCCGACACCCTCATGGGAAATGCGGCCGTGATGCATGTGACCGGCGGCTCATGGACCATCGGGACCGGGAATTTCGACGGCATCAACTACGGCCTCTTCTATTCGGACCGGATGATGGAAAAGATCGTCGGGAACCTGGTGGACGAGGTGAAGCGCCTGAAGGGGAAGAAGATCCTCATCGGGGAGTGCGGCCACGCCACGCGCTCCGCCTGGTATGTCCCGGCCTTCGGTGGCCCCGATGCCCCAGAAGTCGTGAACTGCCTGGAGTACGCCTACGAGCAGTTCAAGGCCGGCAAGATCCCCCTGAAAACCGAGAAGATCCAGGAGCGGGTCACCTACCACGATCCGTGCAATATCGCCCGCTCTGGCAAGATCGTAGAGCAACCCCGAGAGATCCTGAGGGCCATCTGCTCCGATTTTGTGGAAATGGCCCCGAAGGGTACCGAGAACTACTGCTGCGGGGGTGGAGGCGGCACCGTTTCCATCGATGAGATCCGGGAGTTCCGGACCGGGCCTCTGGGACACCGGAAGGCCGAGCAGATCAGGGCCACCGGAGCCCAGATCGTCGTCTCACCCTGCGCCAACTGTAAGAAACAACTCAAAGAGCTTTGCCAGGACAATGGAATGGAAGAGGTGGAGGTGATGGGCCTTCACGAACTGCTTCTTCGCGTCATCGACTTCGGAGTGCCGGCCGAGAAGCCGGAGGCCGAGGTCGTGGCCGCGGACTGATCCAAACGGAAGGACGGGACAGGTATCATGGATGTTTGGCTTCGATGGGCGATGGGGCCCCTCTTCTGGACCGCGTTGGCCTTCATGATTCTGGGTCTTCTGCGCCATGTAGGACTGACCATTTTTGAAAGCGCGAAGGCGTACCAAAAGGCCGGGGACAAAGTCTTCCCCATTGGGAAGCTGGTGGGAACGACTCTGCACTGGTTGGTGCCAGTCAAGAGAGCTTGGCACCGGGGCCTCTTCAGCCTCACCACGGTCCTTTTCCACCTCGGGGTGATCCTGGTTCCCCTCTTTCTGGCGGGGCACATCAAGCTGTGGCGGGAGGGTGTGGGCCTTTCATGGCCGGCGCTCCCCAACGGGGTCGCGACCACGCTTACATGGATCGTGATTGCATCGGCGGTGGCGGTGGTGGTCCAGCGGATCGCTGCGAAAGACAGCCGGGCCCTGAGTCGTTTTCAGGACTATGCAATCCCCCTTTTCATCGCGGTGCCCTTCCTGACCGGGTTCCTGGTCAAACATCCCGCCTGGAATCCCTTCGCTAGGAACCCGGTTCTCCTGATACATGTCCTGAGCGCCGACCTGCTGATCTTTTTGGTTCCTCTCACGAAGCTCAGCCACATGATCCTGATGCCTTTTACCCAACTCGTGTCCGAGCTCGCCTGGCACTTCCCGCCTGATGCCGGTAGCCGGGTGGCACTGACCTTGGGTAAAGAGAACGAGCCGATCTGACTATGTCTGCTGCAATCCTGATTGATATCACTCGCTGCATCGGTTGTGAGGAGTGTGTCCTGGCCTGCAAGGAAGAGAACGAATTGGGCCCGGACAGGCTGCGACCGGGCCAGGAGGCTGTGGACGGTCTCTCGGCCACTCGACTCTCGACCATCCTTCGGTACCCCGACGACCACTTCGTCCGTCAACAATGTCGTCATTGCCTGGAGCCGGCCTGTGTTAGCGCTTGCCTGGTTGGAGCCATGCAAAAGACCCCGGAAGGGCCGGTGATCTACGACTCTGAGCTGTGCATGGGGTGCCGGTATTGCCTGGTCGCCTGCCCCTACGGAATCCCTCGATACGAATGGGATACTTCGGCCCCATTGGTGAAGAAGTGCACCCTTTGCTATCAACGCATCGTTGAAGGAAAGGAGCCTGCCTGTGTCGAGGCCTGTCCTGAAGAAGCCCTCCTTTTTGGTGAGCGGGACGACCTGCTGGCCGAGGCTCACAAACGGATTGCCGAGAACCCTGGCACCTACGTGGACCATGTATACGGGGAGACCGAGGTAGGCGGTACCTCGGTGTTGTACATCGCCGACATCTCCCTCGGGTTCCTGGGATGGTCCGACGATCTGGGGGATGGCGACCTGCCCCATCTGACCCAGGCGGCACTCAAGAAGGTCCCCTGGACGGTACTCGGGATGGGGAGCCTGATGGGGGGGGTCTACTGGGTGATCAATCGGCGAATGAGACTGGCTGCCCGGGCCGCCGACGAGCTTGGGGGCGCTGCAACAGCGGCTGAGCTGGGAGATCCGTTTCCCCAGGAAGGAGGCCAGGGCCATGAGTAGGCGACTCACGACCCTGAAAACCGTTCTCTGGGCGTTGGTGGGCGTTCTGGCCTCCGTCACGGTCATCCGCTTTGTCCACGGACTGGGGGCCGTTACGAACCTTTCGGATGCGGCGCCCTGGGGCCTCTGGATCGGGTTCGACGTGATGTCGGGTGTCGCACTGGCGGCGGGAGGGTTTGTCCTGGCCGGCATCGTCTACATCTTCGGCCTGGAGCGGTACCGGCCCTTCGTCCGGGCGGCGATTCTCACCGCTCTCCTGGGCTATGCCGCGGTGGGGGTAGGCCTCCTCTACGACCTGGGGCTGCCCTGGCGGATCTGGTACCCCATGCTCAACTGGCAGTACCGCTCGGTGCTTTTCGAGGTGGCCGCCTGTGTGATTCTCTACCTCACAGTGCTTACCCTCGAGGTCCTTCCCGTGGTTCTCGAGCACAAGTTCTTCCAAGGGAGGGTTTTCCAGACCGTATTGAAGGGCCTCAAGCGGGTCACGATCCCTCTGGTCATCGCAGGAATCGTCCTCTCCACCCTTCACCAGTCGTCACTGGGGTCTCTCTTCTTGATCACCCCATATCGGCTTCATCCCCTCTGGTATTCACCCATCATCTACGTCCTGTTCCTGATCTCTGCCGTCGGCCTCGGCCTCATGACAGTGGTCCTCGAATCCCTCTTCTCCAACTACTTCCTGGGTCACCATATCCACAGGCCAGAGATATCGGGTCTGGGGTTGGCGGCCGCGGTGGTCCTCTGGGTCTATGTGGGTTTGAGGGTTGGGGATCTAGCCATCCGTGGGGCCCTGGAGATTTCCCTGGATGGCTCATGGCAAAGCGGGTTGTTCCTGGCTGAGTTGGCCTTCAGCGCGGTGATTCCGGCGACCCTGATGCTGTTCAAACCCATCCGGGGGAGTTTGGCCGGGGTGGGTACGGCGGCCTCGATGGTCGTTTTGGGAATGATCTGGCACCGCCTGGACGTGTCGATCGTAGCCTTCGCTCGTCCCGAAGGGATCGGTTACTTCCCGTCATGGGAGGAGTTTGCAGTCAGCTTCGGGATCGTGGCCGGCGGGATCCTGATCTTCCTGTTCTTCGTGGAGAACCTGAACGTCTTCGACGACGTAAGGGGCCACCCCGCCGAGGAGCGGCCCACCTACCAGGCTGCGGCCACCAGCACCTTCCTGCCAGGCCCCCTGGGCTTCCCCCGGCGCTACTCTGTGGCGGCCCTGTCTGGGGGGATCCTGGCACTCCTCTTTCTCCCAGTTGGAGGGATCGATCCCACGCCGGTGCCGGTCCAAGGGCCCAGAAGCGTGGACGTTTTGATCAGTGCCGGCTTTGACGGTGGCCCTCGGGAGTTGGCCTTGGGGCTGCTACCAGACTCCGGGGCTACTCGTGTCTTGATGTTGGATGCCAATCGGGACGGTGACGTGGTCCTCTTCGACCATAACGACCATTCTGAAAGGCTCGGAGGAGAGCGGTCCTGTGAAACCTGTCATCATCTGACCAAACCCCTGGACGAGAATACGTCCTGCTTCGAGTGCCACACCGACATGTATGAGCCGAGGTCGATCTTCGATCACGACCTCCACGTTGAGGGTTTGGGCGGGAACGAGGGGTGTTCCGAATGCCACAGCGACGGATCCGAAGTAAAGAGCTATGAGACCGTGACCGAATGCTCAGAGTGCCATCGAAATGAAATCGCATCACGGGCATTCATCGAGGGCCCAGAGGCACGATGGGGGGACGCCGTTGGATACATGGACGCCATGCATCACCTCTGCGTGGAGTGTCACGAACGGGAAGCTCTCTCCGTGACAGCCGAAAATCCCGAAGGGCTCGACCAGTGCCGAACCTGCCACGATGTAGACTGGCGAGATGATGTGCGCAGGCTTTTGCCGCAGCTGAGAGAAGTCGATCGGATGGCGAGAGGATCAGGGCGGGAGCCATCCGGTCTCCGGAGGGCAGGGGGATGACCACCTCACCAGTTTCAGATGCCCAGGAAATCCAGGACTGGCTCCATTCTCACCTCTTCGACCAGGTGCCGATTGCCATCAGCATCATCGACAAGGAGTACAACATCGTCGATGCCAATCCTCGATTCCAACAGGCCTATGGCTCATGGAAGGGACGTCCCTGCTTCGATTGTTACAAGGACCGAACAGAACCCTGCCTCAACTGCGCCGCAGCCAAGACCTTCGAAGATGGAAGAGTCCGAATTCGAGAAGAGAAGGGGCGGGTCGTGAACGGCCAGTCCATGGACTATCTCGTCCACATGGTCCCGATCCGTGGCCCCATGGGAAAGATCCGCTTCATCGTAGAGATGTCCACGGACATCACCGAGGTGAAGAAGTTGGAGGCGGAAAAACGGGAAGCGGAACGGCTGGCAGCAGTGGGGGAGACGGTGGCCGGGATCGCCCATGGCATCAAGAACGTCCTCATGGGGCTGGAGGGGGGGATGTATGCCGTGAATAGTGGGATCGAGTTGGCGGATGACGCCCGCATCGCCCGCGGTTGGATCACCCTTCAAGAGAATGTGGAGCGGATCTCCGAGTTCGTGAAGGAGTTCCTGGACTTCGCAAAGGGCCGGAAGACCACGGTATCCATGGTAGACCCCAATGTTCCTGCCCAGGAGGTCTCGGACCTCTTCCGGGAGCGGGCAGCCCAATCAGGGGTCCAGTTGGAAGTGGACCTCCAGCCTGGGTTGGCGGATGCGGCACTGGATCAGGACGCTATCCATACCAGCCTCGCGAACCTCGTGTCGAATGCCATCGATGCCTGTATGGTCGCTGAGCAGACCAGGGACTTCGTGGTGACCCTATCGTCCAAGGAGGAAAGTGGGGTCCTGATCTACGAGGTTTCCGACAATGGGCTGGGGATGGACTACGAGATCAGTAAGAAGGTCTTCTCCAAGTTTTTCACCACCAAAGGGTCGGATCGGGGGACCGGATTGGGTCTCCTGACCACCAAGCGAATGATCCATCAGCATGGCGGCCAGATCTCTTTCACATCGAAGGAAGGGGAAGGATCGGTATTCCGCATCGAGCTTCCCCGAGAGGCGCTTCCGATACCCACACCTCCTTGCGAGGAAGAAGCCGTCGAGCCCTGCCCCCAATCAATACAAGAGGTGACGTCATGACTCGACCCCAGGATAAGACCGTTCTGGTGGTGGATGATGAGCCCAACGTTCGGCAATACCTGGCTCAGATCCTCCTGGACGCCGGATTCAACGTCCTCCAGGCCGGAGATGGGAAAGAGGCCATGGAGAAGATCCAGGAGAGCCCACCCGACTTCATCTCCCTGGACCTGGTGATGCCTCGGAAGAGTGGCCACAAGCTCCTCTACGAGCTCAGGAAGGATCGGAAGCTCTCCCAGATTCCCGTTCTCATCGTGACAGCCCATGCCCAGGATGAGATGGGAGAGGGAGACCTGAAGGACATCATGGACAACCGGGTCCTTTCCGGCCCGGGTGTCTATCTGGAAAAACCCGTAAAACCCCTGAGCTATGTCCGGGCGGTCCAACGGGCGTTGGGTATCGAGGAAACCCCGGAGGACGAGGATCGGATCTCCCTCCAGGAGGAGCTGCAAAAGGTCCTTCCGGACGCGGAGCCCCATGCCCTCCGCAGGGCCTTGGAGGCACTGAAGAAACAAGGAACGATCAAATGAAAAAGACCATCCTCATCGTCGACGATGAGCCGGATATTGTGAGTTACCTGGAGATGATTCTCCAGGACAACGGATTCGATACGGCCTCAGCCGGGAACGGGAATGAGGCACTGGATGCGGTACGGCAGAACCGCCCCGATCTCGTGACCCTGGACATCACCATGCCCGAGGCGTCGGGCACCCGGTTCTATAAGGAGTTGAGAACCGATCCGGATCTCTCGTCTATCCCGGTGATCATCGTGACGGCGGTCACGGGTCTTGGCGGGGACAAGCATGCCTACGAAAAGTTCATCAGTAATCGGAGGCTGGTCCCGGCTCCGGAGGGGTACTTCCCCAAACCCATCGAACGGGAGGCCTTTGTCGCCGCCGTGAAGGAGTTGCTGGCGAACTGATCCCGACAGAACCGGAGGGGGAAGGAAACCAGGAGTGTTCTTTTCGGCAGCTCTCTTCCCTCCGGGGTTTGCCCTTGCTCCTCCGGGGTTGGTCCCGTCTCCTCTGGGGTTCCAATCCTCTGGTCCCCCTCGGGTCCAAGACCCCGGAAATCCTCTGTGGGGTGGCGCTGTGTCGCTCCCCAGGGTCGGGGCCCATCTGCCCCGACTCACGATACTGTTTTGGGTCAGGATTTCCCCTCTTAACATTCCAAGATTAATTAAGCTTAAAGAAAGATACCCCTCCCCCACCTCTCAGGCCCCTAACTCCGCCCCGGAACTCCCGGAAAACCCGCCCCAGATGGCCCAATAATTGCCACTTCTCACTATGATTTGGGATCGTATCGGTCCCGTCATGAAACGAACGAATCTGGTAGACTGGGGGATCAGCGATTGGGCCCCCCGGCAGCCTTTCGAAAATCTACGAGCAGCAAGCGAGGACCGATGTCCGCTTCAACACTAATTCTGCTCTCCTATGGATTGCTCACAATCTTCGCGGTGAGTTTCGTCCTGCGGTCCGTGAAGTTGGCGAGACTCCCCATTCACCTGCGCTGGGAGCTCGCTCCCGTGCCCCACGAGAAGGGGAGAGCCGACTACGGCGGGTCTTATCTGGAGGTTGCGGAGTGGTGGACCAAACCCATGGAAAAGGATCATGTGAACGAAGGGTTCTACATGTTCCAGGAGATCCTCTTCCTGAAAGCACTCTTCGAGAATAAGCGGAGCCTCTGGCTCTTCTCATTCCCGTTCCATTTCGGGATGTATCTCCTCATTGGTGGAGCGGGACTCCTGGCCTTTGGCGGACTTGGCTCCCTATTGGGCATTCCGGGCCCTGGATTGGGGATTTTGACGAGAGGTCTCCCCCTTCTGCTGGGGGCGGGATATGCCCTGGGCCTGGTTGGGGCCATCGGGCTCTTCCTCACCCGCCTGTTCAGCAGTGAACTGAAGAACTCTACCGGCCCGAATACCTACTTCAACGTGGTGCTCCTTGGGGCCCTGTTTGGGACGGGCCTCTGGGCCGTCATCGGCCTACCGGATCTCACTTCCTGGCTCTTCGTGTTTGGAGGCGCGCTCTTCTCGGCGGATCTCACGCTTGAGCTCCCAGGGGTCCTGACGGCACACCTGCTGCTGACCTTCATTTTTCTGGCCTATCTGCCCTTCACACAGATGATGCATTTCGTGGCGAAGTACTTCACCTACCACGACGTGCGTTGGGATGACAAACCGCTGGAGCCGGGGTCGAAGATGGAGAAGGAGATCATTGGACTTTTGGGGCAGAGCCCGACCTGGGCGGCCCCTCATCTCCGGGCCGACGGGAAGAAGAACTGGGTGGACATCGCCACGGACACCGGGGCTGAGGAGGAGGCTAAATGAGTAACAAGGTTCGCGTGAGAGATATCGCTCGGAAGGATCTTCCGGTCCTTTCCGAGGTGAAGCCTGAAGAGTTCATCCCGCTGCCCCCACCCTATGACAAGGTTGAGGAGTTGCCTGGGTGGAAAGAACTCAAGGACAAGACCAAAGAACGCATTGTCTGCAATCTGGATGGCGTCGTCGCTTCGGGTATTCCCCATCCGGAGAGCCCGGAAGAGGAACAGAAATACGTCGACCAGTTTGTCGAGGGGCTGAAGAAGCTCTTGTCCAAGGAGAACAACTGGACCTTCCTCCAGCCCCTTCTCCTGTCCCTGGATTACTGTGTGGGCTGTCAGACCTGTGCCGACGCCTGCCACGTCTTCGAGGCCACCGGTGGGAAGGAGATCTACCGACCCACCTACCGTTCCGAGGTCTGGCGCCGCCTGGTCAACCGGTACGTCAAGCCCGGCGGGAAATGGTTGGCGCCCTTCACCGGCGCGGATGTAGAGGCGAACTGGACCACCATCACTCGTCTGTATGAGCTGACCTATCGGTGCAATCTCTGCCGACGTTGCGCTCAAGTCTGCCCCATCGGGATCGACAATGGCCTGATCGCTCATGAACTGAGGAAGCTCTTCAGCCAGGAGCTGGGGTGGGCACCCACCGAGCTCCACGAGAAAGGGACTGTTCAGCAGCTGGATGTGGGCTCGTCTACCGGGATGAACCCCGTGGTGGTGAGGGACAATATCGAGTTCATCGACGAAGACATGACGGACGAGACGGGGATCGAAACCAAAACCCCCTTCGATAAACAAGACGCCGATGTCCTCCTGATCCACAACGCCGGAGAGATGCTGGCCTGGCCGGAGAATCCAGGGGCTTTCGCCATCATCCTCAATGCCGCCGGCATCGACTGGACCCTCTCCTCGGAAGAGGTGGGGTACGATGGGGTGAACTACGGCCTTTTCTATGACGACTTCCAATTGGCCAAGATCGCCATCAAACATGCCACCGCCGCCAAGAACCTGAACGCCAAGCGGGTGGTGATGGGTGAGTGCGGCCATCAGCACAAGGCCATGATCACCATCGCCGATCGGGTCCTGGTCGGCGACCTGGCCGTGAGGCGGGAGAGCTTCCTTCCCCTCCTGGAAGAGATCGTCTTCAGTGGGAAGATCGAGTTCGATCCCTCCAAGAACGACTTCCCGGTGACTCTTCACGACCCCTGCAACATCGTACGGAATCTGGGAATCGTTGAGCCACAGCGTCGCATCCTCCGCTATCTATGCCCCCAGTTCCGGGAAATGACTCCTCACGGCGTGGACAATTATTGCTGTGGCGGTGGGAGCGGGTTCGCCATCATGTCTGGGAACAACTACGAAGACTGGCGAAACAACGTGAGCGGGCGGGTGAAGTTCAAACAGATCATCGACGCCTTCCAGGACCAACCCGGCCCAGAGGTTCAGAAGTACCTTTGCGCTCCTTGCTCCAACTGCAAGGGACAGATCAGGGACCTCCTGAACTACTATGGCGCCTTCGAGCGGAGTGGCCTCATCTATGGCGGACTGGTGGAGCTGATCGTGAACGCCATGGTTGACGTGAAAGAGCCCTTTATCAAGTGGGAGCAGTACTAACGGCTGGCCCTCCTTTTCCACCGACCTGGGAAGGGGAGGCATGAATAGGAAAAGGCCTCTGTCGCTATCTCAGCGGCGGGGGCCTTCCCCTTTTGATGGATTCCTCGCCACCCGGAGGGGAGCCTCAGGGTGCTCCCATGGCCTAACTGGCCACCAGCTTGGTTTCAGCTGAGATCGGCACCAAGGACCCATTCACGATTTCCGAGATGTGCCCGCAGACCTGGGGTTTTTCCAACACGCTGACCACAAGGCGGTGCCTGGGCCGCTGGAGCACCCGTTCCATGGACCCTGGCGGGACCACCAGGATCACGCGCACGAAGGGGAGCCGGGGGTCTGCGGCAACGGAATCAAGGAGCCCGAATCCCTGATCTGGTAGATTCTCCAGATCGATGATCAGGATCTCGGGCCTGAAATCCTGGATCAGGGCAGAGGCCTCGTACCCATTCCGGGCAAAACGGAGAGAGATGGAGTCTTGATCGAAGCATTCGATCTGAGTCTCCAGGCTCTGATCGGCGGTGATGAAGAGAACCGGTGCACTTCCGCCCTGGAGTCGTTGGAAGTAGGAACACTCCTCACATGACCCCTGGCAGAACTGTTTGGAGTGACCCACATCCCCTTCCAGACCGGCCATGAGGAAGCATCGGGTGGCTCCTACACGATAAACCACGCACTGTTTGCACTCTTCCTGGACTTGGCCTTCTACTGACAAATATTCCCAGCAGGAGATGTCTTCTGACCCTTTTTCTGTCCCCTCTTGGGACGGAATGGAAACACCGACCGGAGCGGGAACCGCCGGTTCCTCGGGTTGTCCAAACCCGGCGAGGAAGGGCTGAAGGTCCGGCAAGGCAACCCGGTAGTGGCCGCCGGCCGTTCTCGAGGCCTTGAGGCGGCCCTTTTTTATCCATTTCAGGACGGTATCCGGCGTAACTGCACAAAGACGGGCGGCCTGCCCCGTGGTGAGTAGGTCTGTTTTTCCTGTACCCATCCTTGGCACTACCCTTCTGGCTGGTCCTGATGGACTCCGGGCGCCTGAATCTCGCCCTCTCCCTGTCGGAAAACCCCTGCCAACTCCGTGCCAGGAACCCAGAATGTAAAGCGGGAGGGAACGGCGGAATCGGACCCTTCCGAGGGAATAATGGGTTTATGGAAACGCTCACCCACCGGGAACGAAATTTGCACACAAAATGCATAATTCGCGAAGATATTTCAAGCGAGAACATTGATAATCTGGGTTTGTGGTTGTGCCGGGAAAGCTCCCGAGATACAGTGATTCGCAACCGTAAACCACTCCCCTCCATCCGGGAGATTTTCTATGGAAGCAGCCGTTGCAGCATCCCCAACCTTGAAAATCAACGAGGCCCTCATCCAACTCCTCAGAGAGGATATCACGGAGCTCGATGTCGGCGCGTTTGTCTATTACGCCCAACCCGACCTGAATCTCGGGTCCGGGTTCGGCGGCGCTATCGGAATGAGGGGAGGGGCATCGATCCAGAAACAACTCAACGAGGTGGCTGAGGCCGGGCCTGTAGCCACCTGTGAAGTTGTGGCCACCGAGGCCGGAAAGCTGAAGGCAGATTTCATCTTCCATGCGGTCGGGCCTCGGTTCCGGGAGGACGATATCGAAGAAAAGCTACTGGAGACAATGAAGAACACGCTCCGCCTGGCCGAGGAAAAGGGCGTGGAGTCCGTGGCCTACCCTGGGATGGGCGTCGGCTTCTATGGAATCCCTGCGCCGGTCTCCGCCCGGGTGATGCTGAAAGCCCTAAAGGAGCACCTGAGTGGTGAGACGGGCATCAAAAAGGTCGCTATCTGCGTCCTGGATACCCCTCAGTTCAAGGCCTTCGAATCCGCCTTGGCGGCGCTGAGTTGACCTGGAGAGTTTTAGAATGCATGAGACAAGCGATCTTCTGAACTTTGCCCATACGCTCCACTGGTATGCTCTTGGTTTTATGGCCCTGGTCTACGTCATCCGAATCACATGGTTCGTTCGGCGCTTCAAGGCTGGTGGGGAGCGGCAGGCTCCCACAGGAATTCCCGGTCGTACGACGCCCAAGAAGGGCATCCTCTATTCCTGGGCGAATGTTGCTATGCCCTGGGCCATGGAGAGTTCACGAACCAACCTCTTCTTCTACGCCCAGTTTGTGGCGTTTCACCTGGGAGTGACCTCTGCCATCGCGCTTCTTTTTATCATCCCCTGGGCCCCGGGGATCTTGGAAAACCAGTGGGTCGTATGGATCCTTCAGGCCCCCATTGGTGCTGCGTTCCTTATTGGGTTGGGTCGGGTCGTCCGGCGTTTAAAAAATCCCTATATCAGGGCGATCAGCTCACCGGATGATTTCTTCTCGGTAATGCTGCTGACTGCCTGGTTCTTCTTCGCCTTCCTGGCTGTCCCGAATTCCACGGCCAATGGGGAGTGGCACCTTCTCGGGTACTTCTTCCTGGCGAGTTTCTTCCTGATCTACGTCCCCTTCAGCAAGATCTCTCATTACCTCTACTACCCCTTCACCCGGTATTACCTCGGAAAGAGTCTGGGACACCGAGGCGTGTTCCCAATCCTTCGTGGTCCGGCCCACGGGTAAGCCTGAGGAGAAGAGAGACACAGCCATGAAAACGAAAATCGAACAGTCTCCGAAAGCGCAAAAAGTCATCGAGCGCATGGGAGAAAAGCTGAATCGGCAAATGGCCGGTTCCCTCCTCGCATGTGTGCACTGCGGCATGTGCACCGATTCCTGTCACTACGTTCTGGCGAATCCCGGCGACGTCACCTATGCCCCTGCCTACAAGGCCGACCGGATCCGCAAGATTTTCAAGCGCCACTTCGACTGGACCGGGCGAGTCCTTCCCAAGTGGGCCGGTGCCGCGACGGTGAACACGGACGAGGATCTGGAGGAATTGAAGGACATCGTCTTCGGGAAGTGCACCAACTGCCGGCGTTGCACCATCAACTGCCCCATGGGGGTGGACTATGCCACCTTCAACCGCATGGCCCGCGGCCTGCTGGTTTCAGTGGGAGTCATGCCTGAGGGCGTAGCGGTAGTCAGTAAGGACCAATGGGAAATCGGAAACCAGATGGGAGTCCTGAAAGAGGATTATCTGGATACCCTGGAGTGGATGGAGGAAGAGCTTCAGGAGGAGTTGGATGATCCCACGGTGAAGATTCCCGTCGACGTGCCGAATTGCGATGTGGTCTACTCCATCAACCCACGAGAGGTGAAGTACGACCCCCGCAGCATCGCCGATGCCGCAAAGATCTTTCATGCGGCGGGCGAGAGTTGGACCATGCCCAGTGAGGGTTGGGACATGACCAACTTCGGCTTGTTCTCCGGTGACGATGATCTGGGAGGATCCGTTGCGGGGCGGCTCTTCGAGAGTGTAGAAGAGCTAGAGGGTAAGACGCTGGTGATTTCCGAATGCGGGCACGGCTTCCGCTCGACCCGGTGCGAGGGACCGAACTGGGCCAAGATGGACGTTCCCTTCGTCATGGAGAGCTCTGTCAACACTATGCTCCGGTACATCAAGGAAGGCCGGATCAAGGTAGACAAAACGAAGAACCCGGAGCCGGTCACCTTCCATGATTCCTGCAACAACGCTCGGAGTTGCGGGCTCTTCGAAGAGCCCAGGGAGCTTCTCAACCTGGTGTGTATGGATTTCCGGGAAATGTACCCGAACCGGTCGGAGAACTATTGCTGTACCGGTGGTGGCGGGGCCATGTCCATGGCTGAGTACACTCCCAATCGCCTCAAGTCGGGGATCATCAAGGCAAACCAGCTGAAGGAGACCGAGGCCGACTACGTGGTCACCTCCTGCCACAACTGCGTGGATGGGTTGAGTGACGTCATCAAGCATTATGAGTTGGACATGAAGGTCACCCAGCTGGTGAATCTGGTGGCCAACGCCCTGGTGATCGAAGAGAAGGTCGCGGTGCCGGTTGAGGCCCCGGTGGCGCCGGAGGTCGTACCGGAGGAGGTTGCGGCTCCAGCAGAGGAAGCTCCTGTTCCGGTCGCTGCTTCAGGGGAAGAGCTGCCCTTGGCGGGACGCCGGATTCTGGTGGCCGACGACGAGCCGGATCAGTTGGAGTACCTCTCCATGGTCCTGGAAGACAACGGGGCCACCATCTATCAGGCGGCCACTGGCGACGAGGTTCTGGAAATGGCCCGGAAGGAGAAACCCGACGTTCTGACGTTGGACCTCCACATGCCTGGCCGGGACGTAGGAGAGGTCTTCGAAGAGCTGCGGAAAGATCCAGAGCTGGAAGAGCTGAAGATCTGTATCATCACCGGGAAGCCGGAGCTGAGAGCCCTGATCTACGACCGTTCCGTGCGGCCGCCGGAGGGCTATGTTGACAAGCCGGTGGACGAGAAGCGTCTCCTGATAAACATCCGAAAGGTCCTCGAAGTGGTGCACCAGGGGAGCTGAGGGATCGGTCCGCCAATGTTCCCGGGCTTTTGCCCGTCGTTGGTCAGTAGGCAAACGGCCCCCACCGGGGGGTCATGAACAAAGGGTACCACCCGCTGGTCCGCTGGGGGGTGGTGCCCAGGGACTCTACTGGTTTCTGGGGCGACGCTCGCCCCGTGGGAGGAAGAGATGGAGTTGGATTATCGTCAGATCTTCGAGGCGATGCCCTGTATCCTCTCTATCCAGGATCGCGACTTCAAGATCATTCAGGCCAACGCCAGGTTCCGGAGGTTCTTTGGAGAATACGAGGGGCGGTATTGCTACCAGGTCTACAAACGTCGGTCTGAGCGGTGCGAGGTTTGCCCTGTAGCCAGGACCTTCAGGGACGGAGATCGACATGAAAGCGAGGAAGAGGTCCTGACCCTCTCCGGGGAAACGCTCTCGGTTCTGGTCCGATCCAAGCCCATCTTCAACGAGGCCGGCGAGATCATCGCTGCCATGGAGATGGGTACCGACATCACCCACATCAAGAACCTCCAGCGCTTACTGAGGCGCAGTCAAAAGCGGTACCATACCCTTTTTGATGATGTCCCCTGCTATATCTCCATCCAGGATCCGGATCTGAATATCATCGAGGCGAACAACGCCTTCGAGGAGGATTTTGGGAATGTCTTGGGCCGAAAGTGCTACGAGGCGTATAAGCATCGAACCTCTCCCTGTGAGCCCTGCCCGGTTCAGCAGACGTTGGCGGACGGCCTTCCCCACACCCGGGAAGAGGTGGTCACCGCCTCCAACGGGAAGCAGCGGAATGTGCTTGTGACGACGGCTCCCATCCGCGACGGAGGTGGCCCCATCACCGCAGTGATGGAGATGAGCGCTGATATCACGCAGATCCGTGATCTCGAAGACCGGCTGACTCAGCTTGGTCTCCTCATCGGATCCGTCTCCCACAGCCTCAAGGGCCTGCTGAACGGGTTGAGCGGCGGGATGTACCTGGTGAACTCCGGCTTTGCCAAAGGGGATGAGGCCCGAGTGAAGAAGGGGTGGGCCACGGTAGAACGAAATGTCGATCGAGTAAAGAGCATGGTCTCCGACATCCTTTATTATGCCAAGGATCGGATTCCGAACTGGGAGCCCATCGAGGCGCAGGACGTGGCCGAGGATGTCATCGGCATGATGGAAAATCGTGCCCGGGAACTGGGGGTCGGCTTGGCGTTGGAGGTTGAGGAGGGTGCAGGTTCCTTCCAGGGGGACTCGCAAGCTGTTCGAGCCCTTCTTGCCAATCTCGTGGAGAACTCTATAGATGCCTGCCGTCTGTCCAAACGGTGTGAAGGCCACGACGTCACCCTGAGGGTGAGCGGGGAGGCCGAAAAGGTCAGGTTTGAGGTCGAGGACGATGGGATTGGGATGGATCAGGAAACCCAGGAAAAGGCCTTCACCCTCTTCTTCTCTTCAAAGGGCACGGGAACCGGTCTGGGCCTCTTCATCTCGGATAAAATCGCCAGAGCACATGGGGGGGAGATCGACCTTCAGTCCGCCCCGGGCGAGGGAACGAAATTCATCGTATCTTTGTCCAGGAACAAGCCGAACCAAGACGAGCTGCCCTCGTCTCCCATGATAAAGGGGAACACAATCCATGCCTGACGACCAGAAGACGATTCTGGTGGTTGACGACGATCCCGATGCCTTGGATTTCTTCGTCACTGTTCTGGAGGACAACGGTTTCGCTACTGTAACGGCCCGAGACGGGAACGAAGCCCTTGAGCGCCTTGGGGACGGCCCTCTCCCGGACTTGGTCACCCTGGATATCACCATGCCGGAGAAGTCCGGTGTCGGGGTTTACCGGAAGCTCCGTGAGGAAGAGAAGTACCAGGGGATCCCCGTCCTGATCATCACAGGGGTGTCCGACGACTTCAAGCAGTTCATCTCCACTCGGCGTCAGGTGCCTCCCCCTGAGGGGTATCTAAGCAAGCCGGTGGAGCCCTCCGATCTGCTTGGCAAAGTCAGGGAGCTTCTGGGCTAAGAAGCCTCCTCCCAGCGCGTCCTTTTTCCCAATCCTCCCGATCCGGGGGGGAAGTTTCAGCGGACAGCCCACCCCCACGAAACTCCTCCCTTTCCGGGCTATTCCATGCTAGGAACTCAAGGGCCGGCCCCCGGTTGCCAGGAGGTAGGGAACTCCCCATTCTGGACATGAGAAACCGGTTCTCCTAAGGCCTCTTTCACCTCCGGCGGCTTCCCTCGAAAACCCCCGCCGAAATAGAGAGGGAGTGCAGTATGGCGAGTCTGCGGTCCCTGCTGAAGAGCGAAGACTGGATGTCCCTTTGGATCGGGCTCCTGATCTTCGCCCTTTCCCTTGGTCTCCTCCTGGGTGCCGATATCCTTGGTTGGGCAGTGAAAACCAACGTCTGGGTGTCGGCCGGACAGGCCCTCCAACCGGTCTCAGACGGGTACTCCGGTCTGAGCGGAGGGTCCTCACTGATCCTTACCTTCTTGTTTCTTCTGGTTCTCATGACGGTGGCGGCCCGGGGCCTCGAGGCCCATCTCCCCAGGTTCATGATGGGGTTCACCGTCATCTTCGTTGTCTCGTATGTCTGTTGGTTCCTAGGGCACTACGCATACATCGCTGCCACTCCCGACAAGCTGGAGTCCCTGGGGATCGGCTGGTCCATGAATCTGACGGGAGAGGCGGGATATATCCTGGCTCTTCTCGCAGGATTGGTGGTGGGGAATTTCTTCCCGAAAGCAGCTGACCGGATCGCTGAAGCCACCAAACCCGAGCTCTTCATCAAGATTGCCATCGTGGTGATGGGGCTGGGGCTTGGGGTCAAAGCGGTGGACGCTCTGGGGCTGGCTTCCGCCGTCATCTTCCGGGGCCTCTGCGCCATCGTTGAAGCCTACCTGATCTACTGGGCGGTGGTCTACTTCGTGGCTCGGGAGTACTTTAAGTTCAGCAAAGAATGGGCGGCTCCCCTGGCATCGGGGATTTCCATATGCGGGGTGTCGGCAGCCATCGCCACGGGGGGTGCCATTCGGGCTCGACCCGTGATACCAATCATGGTCTCCTCCCTGGTGGTGGTTTTTGCCGTGGTGGAGTTGGTGATCCTCCCATTTGCCGCTCAGACTTTTCTCTACCAGGAGCCCATGGTGGCCGGGGCTTGGATGGGGCTGGCGGTGAAGACCGATGGTGCAGCGGTGGCAGCCGGAGCCATAACAGATGCGTTGGTGCGGGCGAAGGCCATCGAAGTGATGGGGGTGGAGTGGGCGGAAGGTTGGATCCTGATGGCCACGACCACCGTGAAGGTCTTCATCGACGTATTCATCGGAGTGTGGGCGTTCATCCTGGCGATCCTTTGGGTCACCGTCATCGATCGGAAGCCTGGGGAAAAGGTCCGTATGGTGGAGATCTGGGAACGGTTCCCGAAGTTCGTGCTGGGGTACATCCTGACCTTCGTTGCCACGCTAGCCTTATGCATCGCCGTCCCCGACCTCCTCGACGCGGCAAAGGCAGCCGCCAGCGAGGCGAATGTCTTCCGCCAGCTCTTCTTCGCCATGACCTTCTTCGCCATCGGCGTCGTATCGAACTTCCGGAAGTTGTGGGAGGAGGGGATCGGCCGATTGGCGGCCATCTATGTCATTTGTCTCTTCGGGTTCATCATTTGGGTGGGATTGGTCATCTCATGGGTCTTTTTCCACGGGGTGACTCCTCCCCTGGTCGGGACGTAGGGCCGGGTGGCGCACTGGATCCGACTGGCCCCACCCGAGCAGAGTTTCCCAAGGAGGGTTTCTGAGAAATGACCGAAAAAGAGAAGCCGCGATTGGCTGAAGAGATGGAAAAGATGGAGTACGAACCCCTCCTTGGGGTCGAAAAGAAGCTCATCCTTTGGAGCATAGCGCTGGGGATTGTACTCCTGGTCGTCTTGACCTGGGTGAGCTACACCTTTTTCCCAGCGCCATAAGGACCGATCGGTTGCCTCCTCAAGCATTGAAACACCGAGTCCGTGATCTTCTTCTGGACGCCGACCTGGAAGCCGTGGCGGAGTTGGCCCCGAGCAAGAAGAGAACCTTGGGTACCCTTATCGCCCTGACCTTCGATTCGGACCTCCAGGTGGTTTGGAGGGCCATCGAGGCCATGGGATTGGCGGTGGAGCGGTTGGCCCCCTCCCACAAGCATTACGTGATGGAGCACATGCGTCGCCTCTACTGGCTGATCACCGAGGAGGCGGGGGCTGTCTTTTGGAAGGCTCCGGAATGTATGGCTGAATGCTGTGCTCGCCTCCCAAATCTGTTCCAGAGCCATATCCCCATAGCCTTTCACCTTCTCGAAACCCTGGAGGAGGAAGACCTGGAGCACTTTCGGCCCGGAACGCTCTGGGCCATCGGCCGGCTGTTTCGGGTCGCGGAGGAAGATCTTCCCACGGTCCTCCCCCTTGTCTTCGACGCCTTGGACCGGCCCGATCCCCAAGCCCGAGGCATGGCTGTCTGGTGCTTGGGTGAGGTAGGGAAGGGGAGTAGAATCGGGGAGCGCTCCGAGCTCCTCGACGATCCCGGGGTGGTCCACCTCTATCGTGACAGGGTAATTGAAGAAACCACGGTGGGTCGAATTGCCAAGGAGGTGCTGGCGAAGTCAGCCTAGTGCCCCGATCCAGAGATCCGTCGGCACTCGGCGGCTTTCTTACATCTTCCGGGCCATGAACCAGAGCCGGCACGTTCCTCCCGTGCCGGCTCTTCTTGCCCTGGCCTCCCTGCCCTCCGAAACGGGCGGAGCCTCACCCCCTAACCGGGGGAAACCTCGCCTATGCGTCCTCGGTCCTGGCGTCGAGGAGCGTCTGAAGCATCCCCTCCAATGTGTGTGGCGTGGCCTCGTGGTGGGGTTCGAATCCGAGCTCTCTCAGCGTCGCCGTAGTCAGGGGGCTGATGCTTACCAGCTTGGCGGTTCTGAGGAGCTCGCCATAGAGTTGGACAAGAGACCGGGCCGTTGGTGAGCTGGTGACGGCAACCCAGGTCACCTCACCCGCCTCAAGAGCATCAGCGACGTCCTGGTTCGGTTCCTCGATCTCCACCGTCTGATATACCGGAACCTGATCGACCGCGGCTCCGGCCTCCTCCAGCTCATCGGCCAGAACCGGTCGATCTCCGGTGGCCCGAGCCAGGAGGAAGGCCCCTCCAGGTGCATCTTCCAGAAGCGCTTCGGCGACCTCGGCGGCGTCCACACGCTCGGGGATGAAATCCGCTGTCAGGTAGTATGACTTGAGCCTTTGGGCCGTCCCCTTCCCAAGGGCCGCGATTCGAACCTGCCCCAGGTCACGGACGTCTCCACCCTTTTCGAAGATCCGACTCAGAAACCCATCCACTCCGTTCCCACTGGTGAACACCAGCCAGTCATATTCCTTGATCTTCCCCATTGCTGAGTCGGCCTGGGACCAGTCCGAGGGTGGGGTGACCCGGATGGCGGGTTGGGTAAGAACTTCTGCGCCGTGGAGGTGGAAGCGATCGCGGAGACGAGCGGAGGTGCGCTTGGACCCGGCCACCAGGACGCTGGTGCCGAAGAGGGGCCGCTCTTGGAACCAGGAAAGGGTGGGTGCGTGGTCCACGACCTTTCCCACGACAAAAAGGGAGGGGGGCCGAAGTCCTTTTTCTCCAATTACCTCTACGACGGTGTCCAGGGTGCACTTTACGGTTTGTTGTTTTGCTCGACTGCACCACTGGACGATGGCAACTGGGGTTTCCGGAGGTTTTCCAAACTCCATCAGTGCCTGGCTCCACCTTCCAGCCCACTTCACTCCCATGTAGAACACCAAGGTTCCCGGAAAAGCTGCCAGGGCCTTATAGTCCAGATGGGACTCTCCCCGATCCTCTTTCTCGTCTCGCTCGTGACCGGTGACCAGTGCCACTGCTGAGGCGTCTTCGAAGTGCGTGAGGGGGATCTCAGCGTAGGCGGCTGTGGCCAGTCCAGAGGTGATACCCGGCACAATCTCGAAGGGGATGCCGGCGGCCCGACACGAGCGAAGATGGAGGGGTCCCCTCCCTTCAGTCGCACTACCCGTTTTCCCTGGAGGGCGGCTTCGACCATGACCTCGCAAATCTCCTCAGGGGTCATGGTCCGTCCCTGGTCGTGTCGGCCGAGCCGGATCAACTCCGCACCTTCAGCGGTGTGTTCCACAAGGGCCGCGTTGGCCAGGTAGTCATAGAGGATCAAGTCCGCTGTCTGGAGGCATTGGAGTGCCCGAACCGTGATGAGGCCCGGGTCGCCGGGCCCGGCACCCAGCAGATGGACGCTGCCCACCTCAGGGTTGGATGAGAGAGTCATAGGAGGAAGGTCAACTCCTGTCCCCTGTGGGGTTCTTGTTTGCGATGGTCTGGATTAGCCCGTGGAAGAGGGGTTCCTCTCCAATGGGCGTGAGAAGCTCGAGGTGTGTCTGGGGGAACCGCCCCCTCAACTCTTCCACAAGGGGTCGGATGTCCTTATCCACATGCCCGGCGCTGGCCATGAAGAGGGGAAGCAGAAAAAACTCCGTCACTCCGTCGGCTACCCCTTCTTCGATAACATCGGGTAGAGTGGGCCCGTCGAATTGCATGAAGGCCAGCCCCACTCCCTTGGACCCGGCCGGTTCCTTCACGGAAGCTGCGAGGTCCTCAAGTGATTTCCGCCACCGGGGGTCCCGGCTTCCGTGCGCGATGAGAACGATCATGTGTGGGGCCTCCTCCCGTCTGGTCCTCGCCTTCCGCCCCCTGCCGGGTTTCAGACAGAGGGAAACCCACGCCTCACTCGAGATCCGGCGACATCCGTCCTTCGTCTCACTCGGGGTCCGGCGACTTCCATCCCTTGTCATGGGAGAGAAATACCGAGATCCGGTCCCGGGCCTTTCGGGCCCCGGAGGGGTCCTCGCCGTCCGAAAACACCGCTACGGTCAATCCCTCCCGCGCGTGGAGGGCCCCAAAGATAACCTGGGACCGGTCCGCCGAAGAAGCGTCGCAAAGCAAGATCCCGCGGGACCTTGCGGTCTCGACTGCCCGGGCATTTACCTCTTCGTCATTTGTGGCCACAACTGCAAGAAGAACGCCATCGAGGTGAGATTCCCTGAACAGCTCCGGTGTCCAGGATACCTTCTTCTTCGCCACCAAATCGGACAGCCCGGGTGTGATCTCCGGGGAAACCAGAAGAACCTCTGCATCGGCCCGGAGCAGGTTCCTCACCTTCCGCTCGCCGATGCTGCCGCCACCGATGACGAGGCACCTCTCTTTGTCGACTTTCAGCCCAATGGGAAGATACTTCATGATTTGGCCCGTTTCTGATCGTACTCCCCCACGCATCGACAACGGGAAAGGCCGGGGGAGGGGGGAAAGGGCT
Organism: uncultured bacterium; assembly: GCA_965365235.1. GTDB lineage: Bacteria > Gemmatimonadota > Gemmatimonadetes > Longimicrobiales > Gaopeijiaceae > CBDUAX01. Next base: position 6,162 of record CBDUAX010000003.1, on the reverse strand, counting down.
CTCCCTGATCTCGCCCGAGATCCCTCCGGTTTTCGATCCCGGGAGAATCGCTCTTTCCGGCCCCCGGGAGGCAGCGTCTAGTGGCCTACGGAAACCACTCCACTGGCGGCGAGGGCAAGGATGACGACCTCGGTGATCGCGATGGCTGCATAGATCCAGTCCTTCTTCTTGAAGAGGGTCGGAAGGATCCCCAGATAGCAGACAATGGTGACCAGGGCAAGGATGGCGATCCCGAGGAAGTTGATGAAATCCCCCTTGTTCAGAACGTACACCCAGCTCCAACCGTCGATCAGGTGGTCCCGATGGAGGAAGTCGTGATTGATGGCTTCCAAGTACTCGTGGGCCGAGAGGGTCCAGTAGTTGGAGATCTCTCCAATAGGTACAGCCGGCGCGAGTATCCCCGTGAGGTAGAGGCCGAACGTTACGAGGAGAATTCCAAGGCCGATGTACATCCCGATGGCCAGAATCTTGGCGTATAGAAGCTGCTCTTCGTTGGCTTCTGCCGAGAGCTCCTGGCCTCCTGGGAGGTTCTGGGCGGCTTCAGGTGATTTCGGCGTCGTTTTCATGTCGGCTTCCATGCTTTTCCCTCGGGTTGGCCTCGTCTTTTCACACCGCGTAGGTCAGGTCCGAACTGCTAAACGATGAAGGGGAGATCCAACCCCTTGGTGATTGCTTTCGCCCCTGCAAAGAGGAGCATGGCGATGACGATCCAACGAACGAAGGTGGGTTTGGCGACCTTCAGTATCCTCACTCCGATGAACGATCCCAGCATGATTCCCACAAGGGATGGGACGACCATCATTGGAATCACGCATCCCTGGTTCACGTAGATCCAGGCCGCAGACGTATCAGTGATGGAGAGGAGGAACTTGCTGGTGGCCACGCTGATCTTCAGCGGTGCGCCCATCAGAAGGTTCAAGACCGGGACATTGGCCCATCCCGCTCCCAACCCAAACATGCCCGCCGCGAACCCGATGGCGATGAAGAGGATCAATCCGGTAGTCGTTCGATGAACCTTCCAGTTCACCGTCTGGCCCAGACTTGCCTCATTGTAGATCCCGTAGATCCCAAGCACCGAAGACACTCTGTCAGACTGGGGCACATCGGGGAAGGTAGACTTCTTCGCCAGAATCATCAGGACCACAATACCGAGGATCGTTGCGCCCAGGGCCGTCTGGACCACGTTCGTAGGAAGGGCCAAACCCACCATGGCTCCCCCGATGGCGCATGTTGACGCGATGAGGGCCAAGGGCATGGCCAACCGAAGACTGGCCAGGTTCATCCGTAGGAAGCCGGGTCCGGCAGCCAGAGCCCCACACAACGCCACCAGAAGTCCCGTACCCCGGACGAAATCCAGGTGGAAGGGGAAAAAACCACTGACGATGGGGACATAGAGGACCCCGCCGCCGACCCCTCCCAGAGCCGCCAGGATTCCCATGACAAAAGTCATGACGAATAGGGCCAGGGGCCCCACCCACCACGCCGTTGTGCTCTCAGGGCCCATGGGCGTCATGGCCTCCTGGGCGCCGAGCACGGTGTCTGGGACGAACAATGCCAATAAGACCACAAGGGCCGCAGTGACGCGGGTCAAGCTGAAGAGACGCTGCATGAGAAACCTCTTCGCTTTCGGCCCAAAATTCCTGAACAGGGCTTTCTGATTGGAGAACGTCGGGGGAAGGAGAGAGTTCTCCCGCCCACCCAAGGGTCTCCTATGGATAAGGGTCGAACCATTCGATCTTCAGAACCACATCCTCCACACCCTCGATGGAGCGAACAATCTCGGTGATCCGGTTTCCGACCTCCCCGGTCTTCAAGATCGGGGCCTGGCCGTGGACCTCCACCACTCCTTTTCGGGCATAGGCTTCCAGCTCCAACGTCTGGGTCCCCATATCATCTGCCAGGGCGAGGCGGACCTGGCTAGCGACGCGGAAATCCACCAGCTCTTGCTGCCGAGCCTCCGTTCTTTGGAACTCAGGTTGGCCCACAGCGGTCCCCACGATGGTACAGGCTTCGGTGATACTGAAGGTGCCCAGGTTGAGAACCAGGTCGTAGTTGGCAGGGTCGAGGATCTCCACCCCGTACATCCCTTTCACCCACCGGGCTCGAGCTCCGTCTACCTCTCGGATGTACTTCTCGGCTGAAAGGGGATCCAACCCGTGTGCCTCCTGGAGGGCTTGCACTCGCATCTCCAGGGGCGCGATGAGGCGAACCTTCAGAACCCCTGGCAAAGACCTCAGCAAAAACCCGCCGGCGAGGCCGTGGTAGATGAGGTCTCCTCCGGATACTGCCTCCGATAGCGTGGCTCGGACAGCGGCCACGTAGGTTTTGCGGAGCGTGGTGGATCCTCCATTTTTTCTACCAGGTCACCGGCGGGGCCTCCAAAATGCGCAGCGGCCTCCTGGAGTCCCTCCCGGCCCAGAAGCGGGTATCCGAGCCGATCGGCCAGGCACTGCGCCAAGGTTTCTCCACCGCTCTTCGTTCCTCTCGAAATACTGATGATGGCCATGGTTTAGGCTCCTATGGCCCGGCCAAGGCGCTCTCTGCACCTGGCAGCGAAGTGGAACAGCTCGGTCTCTACCTCGTCTGTGATCTGGAAACGGGGTTGGGAGGCCGCCTCACCGATGGTGGCACAGGCCGAGTCTAGGGAAAGCCCTTTCAAATTGACGGTCAGGTCGTAGTGACTCGGGTCCGTGACGTCCTCACCGTACATGAGATGCGCCCAGCGGTTCCGCTCCTGGTCCACGTGTTGGATGAACTGCTCCGCCTGGCTCTGAGACATCTGTCGATGGGTGTCGCGGAGGGCTCTCGTACGCATCTCGATCGGTGCTACCAGGCGTACCCGTAGGACACCGGGGAGCTCTTTGAGGAGGAATTGCCCCGACACTCCGTGATAGACCAAGTCCCCCCGAGTGCACCACTCCGCCAGGGCGGTTTGGACAGCCAGGGCGTATTTCTCCCGCTGGTGCGTCATCCGAGTCCAGAACCCCGGAGCTCCTTCGAACTTTCCTCGGAAGAGTTCCTCCGATACGCCAATGCTCTCTGCGGCCTCCTGAAGCACTTCCCGCCCGAGAATGGGGTATCCCAGGCGATCCGCGAGGCATTGGGCCAGCTTCTTACCCCCGCTCAGGGATCCCCTGGAGATGGTGATGATCGCCACGACTGCGTCCTTTCAAGTCAGGTCGTTATTCCCCGGTACGCTGAGAGCCAAATCGGATTGCCGCGTCCAGGAGGCCGGGAGCCCAGCTTTCCAAACCCAACGCATGAATGTGCGTGTAGGAAGCCAGAACATTCTTCCAGACCAGTCCATCTCTTTCGCCATCGAACCCATAACCCCGGTGCACCTTGAAGGCGAAGGTCAGGCTTTCTCCGCCGTCGGTCGGCCGGGAGGAGAGGTAGGTATAGTGGAACTCGTGACCGCGGAACGTCTCGCCCACCTCGAAAAACGGGTTCTCCTTCACCGCCTCGAGGACCGTATAGCCGTGGCCTCGAGGCCGCTGCTGAAATCCATAACTCACTGGGAGGACATCGGCCATCTCAAAGGCCCGCCCGTCGTAGTCGAGGGTGTGGCCGAGATAGACCGCGCCCCCGCATTCTGCATAGATGGGCAGACCCTCTTGGGCCGCGCCTCTGACCGATTGCAGGAAGGAGACATTCCCTGAGAGGCCGGTGGCCAGGGTTTCCGGAAACCCTCCGCCCAGATACAGCGCATCTACCTCGGGAAGGCCGGAATCGGTGAGGGGAGAGATCTCCACGATTTGGCCTCCACCTCGGGAAAGGGCCTCCAGGTTTTCAGGGTAGTAGAACTGGAAGGCCTCATCGACGAAGACCCCGATTCGGGGGTGGTGTTCTTCCCCAGGAACGTCGGCGTCCCTCCTGGGTCGGACCTCGATCCGGGTGGTGGGGGGGGGCTCCGGGACGTCAAGAGCCCCTGCGTTCTCTGCGACCTTCAGGATCTCCGGGAGGCTGAGGTATCGTTCCGCCACATCGGCGACCCGGGAGAGGGGATCCTGAGGTATTTCCATTTCCTGCGGCGGGACCAGTCCCAGGTGCCGCTCCGGGAGGATCTCCTCCGGCAACTTGGGGATCGCCCCCAGGACGGGGATTCCGGAGATCCCTTCGATTGCCTGGCGAAGAACCGTTTCGTGCCGGGTTCCGGCGACCCGGTTCAAGACCACGCCTGCCAGGGGTACTTCGGGATCCATCGTCTGACAACCCAGGACCATAGCAGCCGCGGTCCGGGTGGTCTTCGTAACGTCTACCGAAAGGAGGATCGGTGTCTTCAGGAGCTTTGCCAGCTCGGCGCTGCTGAAGGTTCCCTCCGCGTCCATCCCGTCGAAGAGACCCCGGTTACCTTCGATGATGGCCAGGTTGGCCCCGTCTGACCCGGAGGCAAAGGAATTCAGAGCGACAAGGGGAGAGAAGAGGAAAAGATCCAGGTTTCGGCATGGCCAACCCGCTGCCCTGCTGAGCCATGCGGCGTCGATGTAGTCTGGCCCCTTCTTGAAAGGGGCTACAACCCGGCCCCACCGACGAAAACTCGCCGCGAGCCCCAGGGAGAGGAGCGTCTTTCCACTCCCCCCCCGAAGGCCCGCGACGAGTAGGCGCGGTACGCTGATATGCAACTCAGGGCATCCTCAGCTTAGTGCATCTCGATGAAGTTGCAGGGGCAGATCTCAGCGCACTTACTGCACCCCGTGCAGTTCTCCAACTTCCAACCGTATGGGAACCCGCCATCCATGGGTTTCGTGATGGCCTGGTCCTGGCAGTACATCCAGCATTTCTCACAGTCGAAGCAATAACCGCAGCTCATGCAGCGGTCGACTTCCTTCTGGAGTTGCTCGGCCGTATACCCGAGATTCACCTCGACGTCCAGGTCCATCCTCTTCTCTTCTTCGACATGTCCGGGGACCTGCCGCTCGGCCTTCTCATAGTGGCTGAGCTGCATCTTTTCGGAGTAGACGACGGGCCTGGTGTCCTCCTCCCGGGGTGCGCCGGTGAAGGAACGAATGATGTCCTCGGCGGCCTTCCGGCCGTGTCCGATGGCGTCTGTGACCAGCGCCAGGTTCGTCACGTCACCACCCGCCCAGATCTTGTCTTCCAGCGTCCTCTGGTCGGCGTCGACCTTGATCCAGTCTTTCCCCGGAACTTCGATAAGGGACTCGAAGCCTGTGAAATCCGGCTGCTGGCTGACGGCGGAGATGATGGCGGTGGCCGGGATCTCGTATTCCGATCCCTCGATGGGAACAGGACGCCGGCGCCCGGAGGCGTCGGGTTCGCCCAGTTCCATCTTGATGGCAGTCATGGCCTCTACCAGCCCAGTCTCGCCCTTCCGGAAGCCTGTCGGGGCCGACAGGAACTGGATGTCGATACCTTCGGCCAGCGCCTCGTCGATCTCCTCGTCGATAGCCGGCATCTCAGCACGGGTACGGCGGTAGAGGACGGTTACGTTGGCGCCGACCCGCTTACAGATTCTGGCTGCGTCGATGGCGGTGTCCCCACCGCCTACGACGATGGCTACCACATCCGATCCCAGATCCAGCTTTTCCCCGTGGTGGAAACGGCTGAGGAAATCCACGCCGCTGAACACGTTGGGAGCGTCCTCGCCTTCTACACCCAGGCTGATCCCCTGTTGGGCTCCAAGAGCGAGGTAGACGGCATCGTAGTCGGCCTTCAGCTGATCGAGGGTGATGTCCTTCCCGATCTTCACGCCGTACTCGATCTCCACCCCGAGGTCCAGTACCGCCTGGATTTCTGCGTCCAGAACGTCTTCGGGAAGACGGTATCCCGGGATGCCCCAACGGAGCATGCCACCGGCCTTCTCCGTAGCCTCGAAGACCTTCACCGGGTAGCCGCGACGGGCCAACTGATAGGCAGCGGAGATGCCGCTGGGCCCACCACCGATGACGGCGACCTTCTTGTCCTTCTTCTCCTCGGAGAGAACCCGGAGGCCGAGCTTCTTCTCGAGGCCGTAGTCCCCGATGGAGCGCTCGATCTTGTTGATGCTGACGGCCTCGTCCAGGTCCTTCCGATTACACCCGGTCTCGCAGGGTGCAGGACAAACTCGGCCGCAGACCGAAGGGAAGGGGCTGGTGTTGGTGTAGATGTACCAAGCCTCTTCCAGGGCCTGATCAGGGGTTTTCCCCTTCTTTCCGGCCTGGGAGA
>CBDUAX010000002.1:0-31333 GCA_965365235.1 uncultured bacterium | reverse complement strand
ACCGGGGAATCTTCAGAGCTTTTCCGGAGAAGGAGTTTGTGGCCGGCCTCCCCGTAGCTCCGACGCGTTCCCGTTCTGAGTCATCCGGCGGTGATGCCGAGCCGGAATATCTGCCTGCGGAGGAGGTGGGTCCCCGCTACGCTCAAGAGGTTCGGAAAACCCTGGACATCATGCGGAGCGAGGCCCGTTTCCCGGCAGCATTCTTCTGCGAATCCATGCTCGGGTGTGGCGGTCAGATCGTCCTTCCCGCCGGGTTCTTGGGCGAGGCGTTCGAGATGGTGAGGCTGGCTGGGGGCGTATGCGTAGCCGACGAGATCCAGGTGGGGTTCGGCAGGGCAGGAACCTCTTTCTGGGCCTTCGAGTCCCAGGAGGTCATCCCGGATATCGTCACCCTTGGCCAACCCATGGGGAACGGACACCCAATCGGCGCGGTGGTCACGACGCCGGAAATCGCCGGCTCGTTCAAAACCGGGATGGAGTACTTCAATACCTCCGGCGGCAACCCCGTCTCCTGTGCCGTGGGACTGGCCGTCCTCGACGTCATTGAGGAAGAAGGTTTACAGGAAAATGCCAGGGAGGTCGGTGAACATCTTTGGGCGGGATTGAGTCGCCTGAAGGCCAGGTTCCCCCAAATCGGAGACGTCAGGGGACAGGGGCTCTTTCTGGGGTTGGATTTGGTGAAAAACCTCAAATCCAGGGAGCCGGCTACCACTCTGGCGAACCGAGTAAAGGAAAGACTCCGGGACAACCGCGTCCTCGTCTCCACCGAAGGACCCCGGGAGAATGTTCTCAGGATCACCCCCCCCATTCTCTTCACTCAGGGGGACGCAGATCGGTTGGTGGCGACTTTGGAAAACGTCCTGGAGGAAGACGAGTTCCAGGTCTAGCGCGTCGGTATCGGTAAAGGGAGAGGTCCAGATCTGAGCGGCCCAGCGCCTGGCTCCGGTAGCCACTGGGGACCGGCGGGAGCAGCCGGCGGGAGCAAACGCTTGCGTCTGAACCCCTGATTCGGCTAGCCTACGGTTTCATCCCTGCCAGAAACTGGAGATTCCATGCGCCGGACCATTCCGTGGCGCAGCACCTCGCTGCGTTCCCTTCCTGTCGCTCTGCCCTTCCTCGTCTCGGCCCTCTGGGCCACCCCGGTTTGGTCCCAGGACAACGAGCTCACGCCTCCCCCAACCTGGGAGGTTCGCCTGGATTCCCCGGATCGGGGAAGTATCGAGGACATCTGGTATGTGGACATGCCCCCGGGGTGGCACATCACCACGGGCCCGGCGGCCATCTTCTGGGATCCTGCCACCTCGGCGTCGGGGGACTTCCGCATCGAATCAGAGATATTCCTCTTCGATCCGGAAGGGCGTCGGGAAGGGTTCGGCCTCTTCTTCGGGGGGTCGGACCTCAACGGGCCGGGACAGAGCTACACCTACTTCCTACTCCGGGAAGGTGGTGAGTTCATCGTGAAGCACCGGGAAGGGGACGAGGCCAGGACCCTCATCCCCTGGACTCCTCATCCCTCCATCGTTTCCTTCGCCACGAAGCCTGAGGATGCCCACACGGCCAAGAACGTCCTGGCCGTGGAGGTTGCGGCGGGGACCGTCCGGTTTTTCGTCAACGACACTGAGGTGGCCTCGCTCCCCAGTGGCGACCTGTCTACGGACGGGACGTTGGGCCTGCGGGTCAACCACAGTGTGAACCTCCACGTCACGATGCTCGATATCACCCGGCACCAGCGCTGAGGCTTGGAGATTCGCATGCTCCGGAACGCCTCACCAACCCCCCTGATCCTGGCCCTTCCTTTTGTTGCCGGATGCGCGCTGACCGCGGCAGGGGAAGGGGGTGGGATGCGGGACATTCAGATCGACGAAATTCGAGGTGCTGAAGATGACAACCTCATGGCCCTCATCGAGCGGGTGAGACCGAGCTGGTTGTACTTCCACGACCTTCGGGATCCGGCTGACCCGGACGAGACGGAGGGGCCCTTGGTTCTAATCAATGATGTGCCTCCCCGGCCCCTTTTTACGCTTCAGTACCTCCCCCTGGAGAACGTTCGGGAGGTCCAGTACCTCACCTCTCAATTTGCGCTGACCCGGTACCGGGTCGAATCACCCGGTGGGGTCATCCTGGTCCGGACTCACGCTTTGGTCGGTCCTGGAGGAGAGCCAAAGCCGGATACCGGGTTGGTTCGCAATCCGCGGTTCGTTCGGTAGACCGTCCCTCGAGAAAGCGCCCGTCCCCCTCTTCACCCTCGCATTACTCCCCCTCCGGTCTGGCCAAACCCCTTTTCGGACCTTCTCTTCCAGAGCAGTCCTGCCAGAATCACCTCCGGCCCGGAGTGAATCATGAAAATGCCCGGTCAGAGAGGGGCTCTGTCCCAGTGGCACGCCTGGCGTTGCCCAATCTGGGTACCGGTCCTCCTCTCCCTTATCCTGAGCCCACCCGCAACTGGCCAAACGCCGGAGGCCCCCGCCCCCCAGGCCCGACCTCTGGAAATCTCCGATATGTTCCAGATGAAACGGGTCGGGAGTCCGGTGGTCAGTCCGGAGGGGGAGTGGGTGGCGTTCACGGTGAGCACTCCTTCCTCACCCGGCGAGCGGGGTGGAACGCAGATCTGGATGGTTTCAGCAACCGGGACCGGGGAACCGATTCCCATGACGGCCGAGGGGTACTCGGCGTCCAGCCCCAGGTGGAGCCCGGACGGGAAGTACCTCTCCTTCATGGCCACCCGCGGAGACAGCGCCAAAAGTCAGGTCTGGGTCCTGGACCGGCGAATGGGGGAAGGACAGGAGTTCACCCAAGAAAAGTGGGGGATCAGCGGGTTCGAGTGGTCCCCCGACGGAACGAAGATCCTCCTGACCATTCGGGATCCAGACCCCATCGACACCCTGCCGGCCCACAAGAAACCAAAGAGCACCCCGCCTTGGGAGATCGATCGGCTCCAGTTCAAGCGGGACTACGCTGGCTACCTGACCGGAGACCGCCACACACACCTGTACGTCTTCGACGTCGCGACAAGGAAGACCACACAGATCACCTCAGGCGACTATGACGAGGGATCTGCGGTGTGGAGCCCCGACGGCACTCGTGTGGCTTTCGTCTCCAACCGGACCGAGGAACCCGATGGAAACCAGAACTCCGATATCTGGGTGGTGGATGCCGCCAACACCAACAAGGGTGCGGACCTGATACAAGTCACCACGAACCCGGGGTCCGACAGCCAGCCGGCCTGGAGTCCGGACGGGGAGTGGATCGCACACATCACATCCACCGAACCGGAGATCGCATGGTACGACGTGAGTTTCCTTGCCCTGGCTCGGGCCGACGGAAGCGGCGAAGTCAGAGCCCTCACGGCGGATCTGGATCGAAATGTGAGCTCGCCGAAGTACTCCAGAAACGGACGGCACATCTTTGTGGGCGTCGAGGATTCGGCGGAGGAACACCTGGGGCGGGTGAACGTGCGAAACGGGCGCATGGATCGACCCATCTCCGGTAAGCTCAGCTTGGGAGGTTTCGATCTCGGGCCCGAGGACGAGATCTATGCCTCCGTCGCCCGAACCGACCTCCCGGGGGAGATCTTCTCTGCCGACGAGGGTGAACTCACCCAGCTCACCAAGGTCAACGAAGCATTCCTGAAGAAGATCCGGTTGGGCCGGGTATTCGACGCCACCTTCCCCAGCAAAGACGGAACAGAGATCGAAGGCATCTTCTATCTGCCTCCAGGCTACCAGGAAGGCATCCGGTACCCGACCATCCTTCGTATTCACGGAGGTCCGGTTTCCCAGTACTCCCACAGCTTCAACTTCGAGGCCCATCTCTTCGCCGCAAACGGGTACGTGGTGGTCACCACGAATCCCCGGGGTTCGTCGGGCTATGGTCAGGATTTCAGCCACGCCATCTGGGCCGACTGGGGCACCAGGGATTCCGAGGACGTGATGGCCGGCGTGGACTACGCCATCGAACAGGGGTGGGCCGATCCCGACAAGCTTGGCGTCGGCGGTTGGTCCTACGGTGGAATCCTCACGGACCACATCATCGTGAGAACGGGCCGCTTCAAAGGCGCCATCACCGGTGCCAGCGAGTTTCTCTATGTGACGAACTACGGGCACGACCACTACCAGCTCTGGTGGGAGACGGAACTGGGTCTTCCCTGGGAGAGCCGGGAGGTGTGGGAACGAATCAGCCCATTCAACCAGGTCCAGAACATTACGACACCGACCCTCATTATGGGTGGTGAAAAGGACTGGAACGTACCCATCAACAACGGCGAACAGCTCTACCAGGCGCTGCGTCGAATGGGGAAGGTGACCCAGCTGGTGGTCTACCCGGGACAGGGTCATGGCCTTCGGGTACCCGAGTACCAGGTGGACCGTTTGGAACGGTACCTGGCCTGGTATGACAAATATGTGAAACAGCTCACCTCGCCGGTTGAAGAAGAGGGGGGTGTATCATGAAAGCGCTCACCGCAGCCCTACTTTCCGTCCTGGTTTTCACCTCACCCCTTCTGGCTCAGGACACTGCTAGGCCCCTGGAGATCAACGACCAGTTCAACATCAAGAGCGTGGGAAGCCCCCAGATCAGCCCCGATGGGGAATGGGTGGCTTTCACCGTCACCACCACCAACCTGGAAAAGGAGCGCTCCCGGACTCAGATCTGGATGGTCTCCACGGACGGCGGGGATCCGTTTCCGGTGACCATGTCCAGCGAGTCCACCTCGGGACCAAAGTGGAGCCCCGACGGGAAATTCCTCTCTTTCCTGGCCACCCGGGGAGAGGAGGCCAAACCTCAGGTCTGGGTCCTGGACCGCCGAGGCGGTGAAGCAAGACCCCTCACCGAACTGGAGAATGGCGCTGGCAGCTTTGAATGGTCCCCCGACGCCTCGAAGCTCGTGATGGCCATCCGGGACCGGGATACCACTGCTGCTTCCGGTGGGTCCAGCGGCACCAGCAGCCGTCGCCAACCCCAAAAACCGTGGGTCATCGACCGTCTCCAGTTCAAGCGAGACGGCCGGGGTTATCTCGCCGACAGCCTCCAGACTCACCTCTACGTCTATGACATCGCCTCGAAGAAACTCACTCAGGTCACTTCCGGACGGTGGAGTGAGGGGAGCCCAGCCTGGAGCCCCGATGGCGCCCGTATCGCATTCGTGAGCAACCGAACCCAGGACCCAGACGCGAACTCCAACTCCGACATCTGGGTCGTGGCCGCGGACAACACCGACAAGGGCGCCACCCTCCTTCGGATCACAGACTACGAGGGCAGCGACGGCAGCCCGGCCTGGTCTCCAGACGGGGAGTGGATCGTCTACACCACAGGAGTGGGTGATCCGCGCTTCTCTGCCATGACCACCAACAAACTGGCCATGCGCGCCGCGGACGGGCGTGGGGAGAGGAGGTTGGTAGCCAACGACCTGGACCGGATGGTGAGCGGGCCCAGCTTCACCACGGACGGTTCGGCCATCCTCTTCTCCATCAGCGATTCGGGGGAAGGACACATAGGCCGTTTCGACATCGCAACCGGTTAGCTCACCCGCCCCGTCTCGGGGGAGATCTCCACCCGGGGATTCACTGTCAGCAATGACGGAAAGATCGCCGTGGCCGCATCCACCTATCAGATGCCGTCGGAGATCCACGTCCAGGACGGACCGGAGTTCCGGCGGCTGAGCCATGTGAACGATTCCATCATGGGGGCCATCGACGCCGCCGAGGTGGAGAACCTCCACTTCAACTCCTCTGATGGCACTGAGATCGAAGGGTGGGCCTTCTTTCCACCGAACTTCCAGGAGGGAACCCGAATTCCCACCATCCTCCGTATCCATGGGGGGCCCCACGGCAGCTACGGGGTTGGATGGAACTTCGAAGCCCAGCTCCTGGCGGCCAATGGGTACCTGGTCCTCATCACCAACCCCCGAGGCTCGTCTGGCTATGGGAACGACTTCGGCATGGCTTTGTGGCAGAAGTGGGGGATCCCAGATTTCCAGGACGTCATGGCCGGTGTGGACCACGTCGTCGAGCGGGGTTGGGCCGATCCGGACAGGCTCGGCGTAGGCGGCTGGTCCTACGGAGGGATTCTCACCAACTATGTCATCACCAAGAGTACACGGTTCAAAGCCGCCACCTCCGGAGCCTCCATGGGACTCCTGGTGGCAAACTTCGGAGTGGACCATTACCAGCTCGGGAATGAGCGGGAGTGGGGGCTTCCCTGGGAGAACCGACAGATGTGGGAGGACCTCTCGCCTTTCAACGACATCGGAAAGGTCACCACACCCACTCTCTTCCTGGGGGGCGAGCTGGATTGGAACGTGCCGATTCTCAATTCGGAGATGATGTACCAGGCTTTGAGACGAAGGGGGATCGACACCCGTCTGTTGGTCTATCCGGGACAGCCACACGGGCTTCGGATTCCGTCGTACAATGTGCACCGGTACAAGGAATACCTGGCCTGGTACGACAAATACTTGAAGGGTGGGGTCGTCGCCGAGGGTCGTTGAACCTTCTTCCGAAAAGCCCCCCGGGCAGCCCGGAACCTCTAGTCTCCACCGGGATATCCCCTCCCGAGCCAGTTGGCCGGGAGGGGGCTTGCATGGGATCCGTATTCAAGGAGTTGGAAGTCCAAGGAGTCCGCTTCCAACACCCCATCGAGGAGTTGATGGAATGAACCCGTCTCTTGAAAAGACCAGCGAGAGGCCACAAAGCAGAGGTTCCAAATCCCGCCCCCGCATCCTTCTCTTTGCGGCCTTCCTGGCGGTGTCGCTCCCGGCTTCGGGAACACTGGCCTGTTCCCCGACGCACCCGGCCCCGGCCCCCTGGGGGGCCTACGGGCATCACCTGGTTTCCAGGGCGGCTCTCAAACACCTCCCCTTGGGGATGCCCGCGTTCTTCACATCGGCCGGGGATCAGCTGGAGTACCTGGGACCCGAGCCGGATCGCTGGCGGTCTCGAAAGCTGAAGGAGATGGACGACGCCTGGGAGTTCGACCACTACATCGATATGGAGAACGTCCCGCCGGGGGCTCTGAACGCCTCGGACCGATACGAGTTTATCGCAGCGCTTTATGAGGCTGGGATCGAACGGCCCCAACAGTCCGTGGGGTTTCTCCCCTGGCGGATTCTAGAGGTGTACCAGCGGGTCAAGACCGAGTTGGCGATCTGGCGGAACATGTCCGAGGGCCCTGAACGTCGGTTCGTGGAGGAGAGGGTCTTGAACGACGCCGGCATCCTGGGACACTACGTTGCCGATGCGTCCCAACCGCACCACACCACCATCCACTTCAACGGCTGGGCGGAAGACGCCCCCAACCCAAAGGGCTTTACCCTCGATCGGGGTTTCCATTCCCGCTTCGAATCCGCCTTCGTCCAGGCACACGTGTCCTTCGAAGATGTGGACGAGATGTTGACGTCGCGCCCCATGGAGATCGAAGAAGCCCGGGAATCCATCTGGGTTCACATCAGGGCCACAAACGCCACGGTTCAACGGCAGTACGAGCTGGAGCAGGAGTTCGGCTTCGATCCCGATAAAGAAGCCTCCCCTGAGTTGAAGGCCTTCGTGGTCCAGCGCCTGGTCGCAGGGGCCGAGATGCTCCGGGCACTGTGGTGGTCCGCCTGGATGGAGAGCGAAGAGTTGGCCGAAGAACGCAGGGCCCAGGGATGGAGCAATTGAACCCCCTTCTGGAAAAACAGTACCGGATCCCCTTTCATCGCATCCGGGCTGAGCACGTCGAACCCGGTGTTCGAGAAGCCCTGGCACTGGCGCAGAGCAGGATCGATGGGTTGGCGAGTCTGGCGGAGCCGCTTACCTACCAGAACACCCTGGGGACGCTGGATTCCATCACCCAGGAGCTCTCCGAAACCCTGACTCCCCTTCATCATCTTCTTTCCGTAGCGGAAACGAAGGAACTCAGGGAGGCCTTCAACACCATCCTCCCGGAGATGACCCAATTCTGGTCCCGGCTACCCCTGAATGAGGGGCTCTGGCAGAAGGTCCGTGGGTTTTCCGAGACACAGGAGGCCCGGGCCCTGACCGGCATCTTCGCACGCCACCTGGAAAAGACCCTCCGTGAATTCCGGAGGGCAGGCGCCGACCTCCCCCCTGAGCAGAAGGTCCGTCTGGAAGAGCTCCGGGTGGAGTTGGCGCGTTTGCAGCAGAAATTCAGCGAGAACGTCCTCGATGCCACCGCCTCTGAGGAGATCCACATCACCGATGAGGACCGCCTCCAGGGAATTCCGGAAGGAGCCCTGGGTCGGTTCAGGGAGGCTGCCTTGGGCAAGGGTCTCGAGGGATGGATCCTCACGCTGGACTTCCCCTCTTATGAGCCGGTGATGAAGTATGCCATCGACCGCATGCTCAGGGAGGAAGTCCACCGGGCCTACGTCGGCCGCTGTAGGGAAGGAGAGTTCGACAACACTGGGCTCATTCCCCGGATCCTCTCCCTGCGACAAGAAATGGCCCAGCTACTTGGCCACAACAACTACCCGGACTATCGGCTGGAAGAGGCCATGGCGAAATGCGGAGCCCGGGCCATGGCCTTCGAGGAGGAACTGGTTGGCAGGACCCACCCTTACTGGGAACGGGACGTTGACCTTCTGAGGGAGTTTGCCCGGGAGGAGGGGATCGATCCCCTCCAACCCTGGGACGTGGCCTTCGTGGCCGAATCTCTTCGGAAGGCCCGATACGAGATCAGCGACGAGCTTCTTCGCCCCTACTTCGCTCTACCCTCCGTCATGCAGGGGCTCTTCCGGTTGGTGGAACGGGTCTTTGGGCTGACCGTATCCGAGAAGCTCATCGACGAGGTCTGGCACAAGGACGTCCGTTTCTACGAAGTCCACGATGGGGATGGTACCTGGTTGGGATCGTTCTACACCGACTGGCTTCCCAGAAAGGAGAAACGGCAGGGAGCCTGGATGAACGACTTCCTGACGGGGGGGCCTCAGAAAGACGGTAGCTTCAAGCCCCATCTGGGGTTCATCGCCGGCAACTTCTCGCCCCCCGAAGGGAGCCGGCCTTCCCTTCTGAACCACCGAGAGGTACAAACCATCTTCCATGAGTTCGGGCACCTTCTCCATCACCTCACATCTCGTGTAGAGGTCCCCGGCAGGGCCGGACTGAATGTGGCGTGGGACTGGGTGGAGCTTCCATCCCAACTCATGGAGAACTGGACGTGGGAAGGGGAGGCTCTTTCGCAGTTTGCCCTCCATTACGAGACCGGAGAAGCCATCCCGGACGATCTCCTGGCCCGAATGCTCGCGGCCCGCAGGTACATGGGAGGGTGGTTCCAGATGCGACAACTTTCCTTCGGGACGCTGGACCTGGCCCTTCACCGTGATTTCGCTCCGACCCTGCCATCATTCCCACCGGCCGACGGCCCGGACCCGGAGGGCGGAGCACCTGGTGATCCCTCGATCCCAGATCCGGAGGCCACGGCCGGAATCTTGGGCGCCGAAGTCTTGGCCTTCGCCGAAACATGTCTCCTTCCCTTCTCTCCGGATCCGAACTTCGCCAAGAGTCATATCCTCACCACCTTCACTCATCTCTTCAGCGGCGGATATGCCGCGGGGTATTATTCCTACCTCTGGTCCGAAGTGCTGGATGCAGACGCCTTCAGCCGGTTCAAGGAAGAGGGGATCTTCAATCCCGAGACGGGTAGAGCCTACCTGGATTCCATCCTCTCCCGCGGGGACAGCGACGATCCGGAACAGCTCTTCAGAGACTTCATGGGAAGGGACCCGGACCCCACAGCCCTCCTGGAGCGGAACCTGGGGCCTCCGCCTTCCTGATCCCCCCTCCTGGAAATCCTGGCCTCTCGCAAGCAGAAGGGCCATTCTACTGGCACGACGGAAACTCGGACATTTTCCGCTATCCTCAGGAGGAACCCAATGTCGAGCCGGACCGGCGCCTCTTTCCGGATCTATGGTTCTGTCCTTTTCGCGGGACTCCTCTGTCACTTTCTCCTCCCCACCGCCGCGGAAGGCCAGACACCTCGGGAGCTGATCCAGGAGTTCCTCACGACGGCCAGTGGGTTCACCCTGAAAGAGGACCCGGAGGAGGGATCCCTCCAGGCCGGCCGCCAGATGACCTTCCCTGTGGAATTCCTACTCGGGGTGGACTACATCGTGGTGGGCTTCTGTGACGCCGACTGTACGGACATGGACCTGGCCGTCCTGGACGCATCGGGTGCTGAGGTGGAAGCGGACTACCTCCCGGACCCACAGCCGGTAGTGATCTTCTCTCCCGAGTCCAGCGGCCCCCATGAGATCCGAATCGAAATGGTCGCCTGTTCGGTAGAACCCTGCCTCTTCTCCGTCGGGGTCCTCGAGGGAGAGTTGGGAGAGGAGTTCGAAGTCCCTGGTGAGAGCATGGAGGACCGGCTCAACCTCTTTCGGGCCGACCTCACCCTCGAAGGCTTCGCCGAAATGGGCTCCACCGAGAGCGGGACGCTGGACCAGGGACAGGAAATCCGCTTCCCCATGGATCTAACCCAAGGGTTGGATTTCAAGCTGGTGGGGGTATGTGACAACGATTGCGGGAACCTGGACCTCGTCCTCTTCGACCCCACTGGAGAGGAGGTGGCTTCGGACCGACTGGACGACCCCATCCCCCTCCTGACGGTGACTCCTGAGATGACAGGCGAGTATCGGGTCGCCGCTCAGATGGTCAACTGTACTATTGAACCTTGTGGGTACATTGTGGCCACCTTCGTAGCCGGCGAGGGTGTGGGTCCAGGGGGCGTTCTTGTCTCAGGTCCGGTGGTTCTGGAACAAACTCACCAGGGAACCCTGGAAGCCGGCGACGGGCGCTTGAGGGAGGGGGAGTACTTCGACGAGTATTCCGTCCAGGTGGAAGCCGGTCAAAGCATCCTGGCCGACCTGCGGTCGCCGGACTTCGACACCTATCTCATCGTTGAAGCGCCTGATGGCGCCCAGGAACGGAACGACGACTGGGCCGATGACACGATGCACTCCCATATCGAGTGGGTGGCCGAAGAAGCCGGTGTATTCTCCATCATCGTGACCTCCTTTCAGGCCGATGAGACCGGCGAGTACACCCTTCAGATCGCGGTGGTCGACGGAAGCTGACCCGCGAAGAGGCCCGGAACGACCACTTCAATGGACATGTTCGAGCTCCTCTCGGTCCTCATCACCCTGGCGGCCGTATTCGCCTGGGTGAACCACCGGTACCTCCCCCTTCCCTCTACCATCGGGATCATGATCATCTCCATGGTCTTCTCCCTTGCCCTCGTGGCCTTGGGTGGGGTGGGGTTCAATGGAGGGACCATCCTTACCGGGATCCTGGAGGGAGTGGATTTCTCCGAAACGCTCCTGCACGGGATGTTGGGGGCCCTTCTCTTCGCCGGCGCCCTCCATATCAACTTGGATGACCTGAGGGAACGACGGTGGGTCATCTCCCTCCTCGCCACGGTAGGGGTGCTGACCTCCACAACGGTGGTAGGGGTCGGGAGTTTCCTCCTATTCCGATCGCTGGGGCTCCCCCTTCCCTTCATCTACTGCCTGCTGTTCGGGGCTCTGATCTCCCCCACCGATCCCATCGCCGTCGGGGCGATCCTGCGGAAGGCTGGGGTCCCCGACTCCCTCCTGGTCAAGATCACCGGAGAATCCCTCTTCAACGACGGAATCGGGGTCGTCCTCTTCATCCTCCTGCTGGAGTTGGCCACCGGAGGCGCTGGCCATGTTGACCCCTCAGCCGTTTCGGAGGGAGCCCACGGCCTGGAACAGGGATTGGGAGAGGTATTCCGCCTCGTGGGGCTGGAGGTGGGGGGTGGAATTGTCTTTGGGGCCACAGTGGGTTGGGTCGTGTACCAGATGCTGTCCAAGGTGGACCACTACCAGGTCGAGGTGCTCCTGACCCTGGCCATCGTTACCGGTGGCTATGCCCTCGCCCAAGCGCTTCACATATCCGGTCCTCTGGCCATGGTGGTGGCAGGACTTCTCATAGGAAATCATGGCCGAAGCTTCGCCATGTCTCCCATCGTCGTAGAACATCTGGACATGTTCTGGGAGCTGGTGGACGAGTTCCTGAACGCAGTCCTCTTTGTGCTCATCGGTCTCGAGATCCTGGTCCTGGATTTCAGCCCTGCACTTCTCTGGGCTGGGATGGCCAGCATTCCTCTCGTGATTCTGGCTCGATGGTTCAGCGTCGGGGTGCCGGTGACTTTGCTTCGGAGATGGCGCTCCTTCTCTCCTCACGCGGTGAAGATTCTGACCTGGTCGGGGTTGAGAGGGGGGATCTCCGTTGCCCTGGCCCTCTCCCTCCCGCCTGGCGCCATCCGGGACCAGATGGTGTTCATCACCTACATCATCGTAGTCTTCTCTATTGTGGTTCAGGGGCTCACGGTAGGCCCCCTGGCCCGGAGGTTGTCCGCATAAGGCGCCGCGACCCGAGTCCACTTTACGAATTCTGTTCTCGTTACTAGACTCGGATCTGCAACAAATTCCCGACATTTCGGTACTTCGGTATTCCAGGCCCCACCAGAGGACTGGAGATATCCCGTCCCACACTCGCCCCAAACGCCCCAGGAGACCCCATGGCCGAGGACAAGTTATTGTATCGTCCTTCTCCGGAAATCGTCGACGCCGCCCATGTGCCGGACTACGAGGCACTCAGGGATGAAGCCGCCAAGGACCCGGTGGCATTCTGGGAGGCCAGAGCGAGAGAGCTGCTGGACTGGTACCAGCCGTGGGACAAGGCTTTGGACGACTCCGAAGCCCCTTTCTTCAAGTGGTTCTGCGGTGGAAAGACCAACGTTGTCTTGAATGCCCTGGACCGGCATCAAACCAACGAGACCCGAAACAAGATCGCCCTGGTCTGGGAGGGGGAAGACGGCAGTCTCCGGACCTTCTCCTACTTCGCACTGAACCGAGAGGTTTGCGAGTTCGCGAACGTCTTGAAGAGCATGGGCGTGAAGAAGGGCGACAGAGTCACGATCTACATGCCCCGGATCCCCGAGCTGATGATGGCCATGCTGGCCACCGCAAAAGTCGGGGCCGTCCATTCGGTGGTGTACGGCGGATTCAGTGTGGAAGCACTGGCTGAGCGAATCGAGGACTCCGAATCTCGGGTGCTCATCACCTCCGATGGCGGATTTCTCCGAGGGAAGATCGTCCCTTTGAAGAACATCGCCGACGAGGCTCTCCAGCGCTGTGGCAGTGTCGAGCATGTGGTTGTGATCCGCCGTACCGGCGAGAAGGTCCACATGGAGCAGGACCGGGACTACTACTATGACGACCTCATGTCTCTCCCCATCGCCAGGTCCGGAGGAGAGAGCTGCGAGACCGAGGTCATGGATGCCGAGGACCCCCTCTTCCTTCTCTATACCTCTGGAACCACCGGAAAGCCGAAGGCTATCCTCCACACCCATGGAGGTTATCAGGTCGGGACGGCCACAACGCTGAAGTACGCCTTCGACCTGAAGCCCGAGGACCGGTGGTGGTGCGCCGCCGATCCCGGATGGATCACCGGCCACTCCTACATCGTGTACGGGCCCCTGATTCTGGGAGCCACCTCCATCATGTATGAAGGCGCTCCTACCTATCCTTACCCGGACCGATGGTGGCGAATCGTGGAGCGGTACGGAGTGAACATCCTCTATACTGCCCCCACGGCCATCAGGGGCCTCATGCGCTTCGGTGACAGCTGGGTTCGAAAGCGGGACACCTCGACGCTTCGCCTCCTCGGGAGCGTGGGGGAGCCCATCAACCCAGAGGCTTGGCGTTGGTATCACGAGGTCGTCGGTCAGGGCCGCTGCCCCATCATCGACACCTGGTGGCAGACCGAGACCGGCGCCTTCATGATCACGCCGGTGCCCTCCTACCCCCTCAAGCCCGGCTCAGGGACCAAACCCTTCCCGGGAGTCCAGGCGGAAGTCCTGGACGATGAGGGCAACCCGGTCCCCCCGGGAGAGGAGGGGAAGCTGGTCATCACCACACCTTGGCCCTCCATGCTCCGGGGCATCTATAAAGATCCGGACCGATACGTGGAGCAGTACTGGTCGACCTACGAGGGGAAATACCTGACGGGGGATTCCGCAAAGATCGACGAAGACGGGTACTTCTGGATCATCGGCAGAATGGACGACGTCATCAAAGTCTCTGGATACCGACTGGGTACGGCTGAAATCGAATCAGGGCTGGTCAGTCACGACGCCGTAGCCGAATCTGCCGCCATCGCCATACCCGACGAGGTAAAAGGCAACGTCATCCACGCGTATGTCATCCTTCGGGCAGGGGTCACCGGAAGTCCGGAGCTGGCTCAGGCCCTCAGAGACCATGTGGGTCACGAAGTGGGCCCCATCGCCAAACCCGCCCAGATCGAGTTTGTGGAGAGCTTGCCTAAAACGAGATCGGGGAAGATCATGAGGAGACTCCTGAAGGCCAGGGCTCAGGGCCTTCCCGAAGGAGACACCTCCACCCTTGAGGGGTGAGCCGGAAAACGGTCCGGCAACCGAGGAAACAACCATGAAGCTGTCCGTATCGTTCGACGCTGATCTCAAGGCCCACGTGTTCCACATGTCCGGGGAGTCCGACGTACCGGTCTTCCTGAATGCGCTGGGGAACATCTACAGGCAGCACGATCCCCGGCTTCCCCTGAACCTGATCTTCTTTGATGATGGCCTTTCTCGGACTCTGACCCCGGGCGAGTCCATGGCCCTCATGGATTTTGCCCGGACGCACCGCCCCGAATGTCCTGGCCGGACGGCCATGGTGGGCCGAAGCGACCTTTCCTACGGAACCTTCCGGATGGCCGAGGGGCTGGGTGGGGATTTTTCTGACCACATCCAGGTGTTTCGGTCCCTGGACGAGGCCAAGGAATGGATCGCCTCAGGAGAAAGCACCTTCGGCGTCGCCTGAACGGTCTCTGGAAAAGGAGGGAAATGCCGCTCTACCTCAGCCCCCCACCATCAACCTGCCCACACCCACGCCGTTCACCTTGGCCCTGACGCTTTCCGCCCGGGAGGGGATGAGAACCGGAGCGGAAGCACCCACTACGACATGCCCCGGATCGCAGGGGACCATGTACTGAATCGCCTTGGCGGTGATGTTCGCTGACTCGATGGTGGGGAACAGAAGGATGTCGGCCTTCCCCGCGATCCTCGACGCCACCCCCTTCCGCTCGGCCGAGTGGGCAGAGAGAGCCAGGTCCATGGCCAGGGGCCCCTCCACCACACAATCCCCCAGCAAGCCCGCATCTCCGAGACGCGCCAACTCCGCCGCGTCCTGTGTGGATGGAAGGTCCGGGTTGACTCGCTCAATGGCTGAAAGAACAGCTACTTTAGGCTTCTCGTAGTCCAGGGCATGGAAGACAGCCACGGCGTTCTTCAGGATCTGGGCTTTCACTTCCAGCGTCGGAGCCAGGTTGATCCCTCCGTCGGTGATCCCAATCAGCCTGGGGTCTCCCGGGAGGGGGGAGTCGAAAAGGAAGACATCGGAGAGGATACGACCGGTCCGAAGCCCCCGCTCGCCATGAAGCACTTCCCGGAGTAGGTCACCGGTGGTGACTTTGCCCTTCATCAGGATGTGACCCTCGCCCAGCTTCACCAACTCCACCGCCGTGGCCACCGATTCGACCACCTCCTGCCGGTTCACGATCTGAAAGCCTTTGGGGTCCCTACCCAGGTCCCAGAGAATGGCTTCGATCTTGTGCTGGTCCCCCACCAGGATGCAGCGGGCCAAGCCTTCGTCCTCGGCATGGGCCGCGGCCTCCAGAGCGACATCGTCCTGGGCCGCAGCGATGACCACGATCCGGGTTGGAAGGGACCGAGCTCGAAGACAGAGATCCGACAGCGATTTCACAGGCCCTACGGGAAGGGATCCCGGCAAACTCATGCTCTCTTCTCCTTCGAAAAACGCTGCACCGTTGCCCGATGGCGAATCGCGAGACCCTGGGGTCAGTAGGATTTGGGTATTTCCTCACCTCGGAGAACGCGGAGTCCTCCCGAGGCCAACGCCCGCATCTCCTCTACCGCCGGCAAAACTTCCACCGGGGCCAAAAAAGCCACCCGGGTCCTCACCTTATCCATGAGAAGGCTGCTCCCGGTCAGTCCACCCGTCAGGAGCACGGCATCCACTGCGCCAGAAAGCACGGTGGCCATGGCACCGATCTCCTTGCCGATCTGATACGCCATAGCTTCGTATACTAGTTCCGCCTCCTCATCCCCGGCGTTGATGCGGGCTTCCACCTCCCTGGCGTCGGCCGTGCCGAGATAACTCTTCAGGCCGCCCGTCTTGAGGGTCTTCTTCCGGAGATCCTCCCAGGAATACTTCCCAGAAAACGCCAACTCCAGCAGCTCCTGTGTGGGTAGGCCACCGGCCCGAGACGGGGAAAAAGGCCCACCACTGTTTGCGTTGTTGGCATCCAGAATTCGCCCGTGCCGGACAGGACAGACGGAGATACCACCCCCCAGATGGGCCACGACGAAAGAAGAGCCCTCCACCCTTCGTCCATCCCGAGCGCATACCTCCCGAACCAGGGCGTGGATGGAGAGGGCGTGGCTCAGGCTTTTTCTGGTGATCTCCCGGAGCCCCGAAAACCGGGCCACCGCATCAAACTCGTCCGTGGAGACCGGGTCCACCACCAAGGCCGGGATCTTCCCACCGACTCCTCGAGTCGGCGGAAGAAGGGGTCTTTCGCTCCGGGTTTCCAAAGCCCGGTCCGTGGCCTCTGCCACGGCGTGGGCCAGGGCACACCCCAGGTTCGAAGCATGAGTGCCCTGCAGGTTCCCACGAGCGTCAGAGAGCATGGCCTCGCTTATGACGTAGGTACCGCCCTCCACTGAGCGCAGGAGGCCGCCCCTGCCCACCACGCACCGGAGGGTCTCTACTGCAATCTCCTCCCGGTTGAGCCACTCCCAGACACACTTCAGGCGAAGGGGAAACTCATCCCAGACCCCCGCTCCAGCGGTGGAGGGTGCAAACACCTCCCCCTCTGCAACAAGAGCCTCCGCGTCGAATACCGCCAGTTTCGTTGAGGTGGACCCGGGGTTGATCACCAGGATTCGGTAGCCGGTTCCCTCAGTCATGCCCATCTCCCCCACTGTGGTTCATTGTCCCACGCCGGGACAGGGATGATGCCAGAATTGTCTCACCTTTTCCACGATCCCGCTTCTGGATTCTGCCTGCCTGCCACCGTACCCATGAAACCCCGATTCTGCGGACGCTCCCCGGAGAATAAACCTCCGACCCTCCCTGGAACCGGTGGGCACAGAGTTTGCCAAGACGTAACAGAAGCGGCTGCCGGTTGCCTCTATACTTAACCGTGGCAATATTCATGGAAGTTGGGGTGATCCAGTGACCTGCTTCTCGAGAGAATCGGGAAGTCGACTCCGTGGCAGGGGGTTAATCAAGTGGGACTCGTAAACGATTTCCTTGGCAGCGTTCGAATTCTCTCGACCACCATCGATGAATGGATGGAAGAGGAACTGAGAGAGGTCACCGATGACAGGGTGACCACTTCTCAGTTGAAAGTTCTCAAGCTCGTGGCCCGGACCAACGCCCGGCGAATCGGTGACGTAGCTGATTTTCTGGCTGTGAGCAATGCGGCGGCCAGCAAGGCCGTGGATCGTCTGGTCAAGAGGGGGCTGATCCGCCGGACCGAGGCTGCTGCAGACCGCCGCGCCGTCGAGCTTTCCCTAACGGTAGATGGCCGGACCCTTCTGGCTCAGTACGAGGCCGCCACTTCCCAGGTCTTGAAAGACCTCTTCGGCAGCCTGGACCAGGACCAGTTGAAGAACACGGCTGACTTCCTCGATCACCTGTCCACCGAGGTAGTGAAGACAGGCCGGGTTCGGGAGGGCATCTGTCTCCGGTGCGGGATCCACTTCCGTGACCGGTGCATCCTGAGACAGAGTGTCGGGAAGAACTGCTATTTCCACTTGCACAAAGATCCCGCGCTCAACAACCACGGTTCTCTCCCCATGGTGGGAGAGGAGGTCGGCTAACCCAGCATTCTTTCTTCGAAGCCCAGAAGATCGCCTCGCCCCGAAGGGGATGGAGTCGGCCTTCTGGAACGTTCCCCGGGGATCAGGTCATCCAGCCGATCCAGGCCTGGTTCCCATTTCCCCAGGTCGGCCATCTGTTTGGGTCGATCGCAAAACCTACCTTAAAAATATCAGGCGGGGCCCCTCCCAAACGGAGGGACCCCGCTCCTGCCCTTCCTAGACTACCAGAACACCGGAGCCCCCCCCAATCGGCGGTGAAGCCTCGCCACCGAATGATTTCCACTGACCGGGACGCTATGTTGGGGATCGCACTCGTTCAATCCCCCGTCTTTTTGGCCAGCACACGGAGAAGGCTCTTTTGGCCAGGTTCCTGACTCTGATTGTTTTCATCGGCGTCATCCATGCCGTCGGACTCTTCAGAGTGCCGGGAACCCCCTACGGGACCTCGACCCTCTATCTGGGGGCTCTCCTTCTGGCTTCGTACCTTGCCGGTCGGGCGGCCCGGGTGATCTCACTTCCACAGATCACTGGCTACCTGATTATCGGGATCGTCATGGGGCCCCATGTGCTCGGAATCCTCCCCCAGGAGGTCGTGGAGGAGTTTCGGTTCGTGAATGGAGTGGCCCTGGCCCTCATCGCCCTCTCTGCCGGGGGGGAGCTCCGTTTGGACTCTCTCCGAGAGCGTTTCCTGAGTATCGCCACAATCACCACTTTCCAGATCGTATTTATGTTTGTGTTCGTGGTGATGGCCGTGTATGTGGCACGGGGACAGATCGATTTCCTGCGAGACGAGCCTCCGCGAGTCGCTTTTGCCGTGGCTCTCCTTTTCGGGTTGGTGGCCGTGGCCAAATCGCCAGCCACCACCATCGCCGTCATCACGGAGGAGCGAGCCCGGGGAATCCTCACGGACACCGTTCTTGGAATCACCGTCCTCAAGGACGTGGTGATTCTGATTCTCATCGCCATCCTCATTCCTCTCGCGGCACTCATTGTCAGCCCGGAAGAGGGATTCAGCTTCGAGCAGGTTAGAGAGATCCTTTTGGCAATCGCCGGCTCCCTGGCCATGGGTGTGGCCCTGGGGTGGTTGGCAACCCACTACCTGAAGCGGGTCAGGGAGTACAGGGTGCTCTTCGTTCTCGGGTTGGCCTTCGTTTGCGTCTTCCTGGGTGACTGGCTTCATCTGGAGTCCATCCTCATCGCCATGGCGGCTGGGTTCTTCGTCCAGAACTACTCCCGACAGGGACGACGACTCCTTCATGCTCTGGAGGCCAACGCACTCCCCATCTACGCCCTCTTCTTCGCCGTGGCCGGGGCCGACCTGAACATCACCGTGCTGAAGCGGGCCTGGGTAGTCGCCACAGCCATCATCTTGACACGGGTGGTTGCCCTCTGGATCAGCACCCGGATGGCGGCAGGACTCGTGGGAGACCCACCCGTCATCCGGAAATACGCATGGATGGGCTTCCTGGCCAAAGCCGGCGTGACCTTGGGCATCGCCAACCTTATCAGGGAGCGGTTCGACGTCTGGGGAGTCGAGGTGGCCACCGTCATCATCGCCATGATCGCCGTGAACCAGCTGGTGGGTCCGCCGGCCTTCCGCTGGGCCCTGATCACGGCCGGGGAAAGCTACGCCTCCAGAAAGCGAAAGACCGGTCTGTAGGATCCTCGAGCCTTTCACAACAGCATTTCTTTAAGTGTCGAGTCTTATTATATTGACCATCGATATAATAAGACAATCATGGGACTCTGCCCCACCGCTTCTCAAATGGACCCCGCATGACGGACCCACGAATCGAGCTTCAAACCCTCACCCGACGGTGCAACGAGGCCCTCATTCTCACCTCGTTGAAGCGGGGAGCGAAGCACGGCTACCAGTTGGCGCTGGACCTGGAGGAGCGAGGCGGGCCCCGGTTCGCACTGAAACATGGGACCCTCTACCCCATCCTCCACGACCTGGAAAAGCGGGGCCTCATCGAAGGTTCATGGTCCGACGAAGGCCCAAGAGGAAAGAGAAAGAGCTACCGACTCACGCGGACCGGATTGACATACACACGCAAACTGCGGGATGAATGGGCCACTCTCATGTCGGAACTGACGGCCCTCCTGAAGGAGGAAGGTTCATGAGCGGGTTCGCGGAACGCCTTCGAAGTATCGCCACTCGTCTTCCCGTCCCTGAACCGGCACGATCCAGGATCCTTCTGGAGATGGCGACG
This sequence comes from uncultured bacterium, assembly GCA_965365235.1. Taxonomy (GTDB): domain Bacteria; phylum Gemmatimonadota; class Gemmatimonadetes; order Longimicrobiales; family Gaopeijiaceae; genus CBDUAX01. The sequence goes on along the minus strand of CBDUAX010000002.1, from coordinate 11,180 downwards.
GACATGGACGACCTCTTCCAGCATCTTGTGGAGAAGGGGATGGCCGAGCCGGAAGCGAACAGAACTGTGGTCCAACAGTTCGATCTCTCCGATGAAGCCCTTCTGGAGCTGGCCCGCGTCCACGCTTCCCCCCTCTCCTGTTCTCTCGAGGGTTTGTCGGGTCAGGCCCGAAGCCCATGGGAGCGGGTGGTGCTGGGGCTGGTGGCCCTCTTCGTCATTGTCGGCCTCGGCGGGCTCCTCCTTCGTACGAGAGTCGTCCTGGACGCCAGTCCGGTGGCCTACCTGCTTGGGATCATCATCCTGGCCGGCACGGCCCTGGGGATCTGGAAGGCCAACCATCTTTTCGTGGGGCAAAAGCCGGGAGGGCCCATCTCACGCCGTGGGTTGAGGATGCTCCCCGGGCTCTCACTGATTCTGGTCGGTCTGGGGATGGTTGGGGTCTGGGTCGAGCTTTACCGGTCTGCCCTGGTCATCCGATCCGAGCCGGGAATGGCCATGGTCCATCTGGTTCGCTGGCTCCACCTCACATCGGCCACCCTCGTGGTGGCACTCTCAGGCGCTCTTCTCACCGCCCTGTTCTGGTTCTTCCTGGAAAACCGAGCCGCCCATCTGGAGGAGAAGGCCGCCGCAGAACTCCTGGAGCGCCCATAATGATGGCGGTTCTCCGGCTTCCGTCCCATCCCCTGGTCAGGGAGGAGACTCTACCATGATGAATCTGATCCGATATTCAGGAAACTGGGGATACATCCTCACCGTCCTGGGCCTCGTGGTGCTGTTCCTTTCCCTTCGAACGGCCGGAAGGCTCCTCAAGGCTCCCCCACCGGACCCACGGGTCCTCCGGGAAGACCTGAACAGTCTCCTCTTCTGGGGCGGAGTCGCGGCGATCATCGGTTTTCTGGGCCAGTGCCAGGGGGCGTACCTGGCGCTCGAGGTCATTTTCCAGGCTACGGAGATCTCCCCTGCCGTGGTCGCGGAGGGTTTCGTGATCTCCTTTGTGCCTACCCTCTTCGGGCTGGGGATCCTTGGCTATTCACTGTCGGCGTGGGGCTGCCTCCGATTGCTGGCCAGCGGTTCTCCCAAGGGCTGGGAGGCGCCAGTGGCGTTCTTCATTGGGTTCCCGATACTTCTCTCTGGATGTTCAGGTGGCGGACAGCCCCAAGGGCCGTTGGAGTTGACCCGTGGCGTCTGGAGCCTCGACGCCGGACCCGACGAGTTCCTCTGGGAATTCGCGGAGGGGGCCGAGGGGTACACCTGCCTGGTTCACGACATGGTCGGTGCCACCAAGCTGAATGAGACTCCCTGCCTTTCCGCCGAGTTGGAGGGATCTAGCATCACCGTCTCCATGGATACGGGAGTCCGGCTGATGGGGGAGATGGAACCGGATCGGGGACGGATCGTGGGCGCGCTGCACTACACCGACGGGAGTGAGTTGGAGGTAGAGCTGCCCTGGCGTTCCCGGGACGAGTACCCGGCGCTCCTTGCCCTGGGAACGGAAGATGGGTCCTCCTACTCCTATGCTCCCCCCCCTGACCGGGGGGACGGATGGCCGGTGTCGTCTGCGGCGGCGGAAGGCATCGATCCCCAGGCGCTGGAAGCCACCGTGATGGCCATCTCACGGGGAGAGGCCGGGATCCTTCACAGCCTCCTGGTTGCGCGCCACGGTCGTCTGGTGTTCGAAGAGTATTTTCACGGGTACGAACCGGACGATCTCCATCACCTCGCATCCTGTACCAAGAGCATCTCCTCCCTCCTCGCCGGATTGGCCATCCAATGGGGGAGTATCCCGGGGGTGGAAGTCCCGCTCTTGAGCTTCTTCCCGGAAATGGGAGAGACCGCCGGCAGCGGCTGGGAGGATCTGACGCTAGAGCACCTCCTTACCATGTCCATGGCCCTGGACTGGAGCCCTCAGGAGGCCGAATCCCTCCACGGGAGCGGCCCCGAGTTCTTCCAGAAGATCCTCTCTCGTTCGGTTTCCGGGGTGCCCGGGGAGGACTGGGCCTATGTGAGCGCAAATGTGAATCTTTTGGCCGGGATCCTCCACCGGGCCACAGGAAAACACGCTGGGGCCTTCGCCCGGGAGGCCCTTTGGGGTCCGTTAGGCATCCAGAGATGGAACTGGGACGGGTTGAAGACCGACGGTTACAACCTCATGGACGGGAGCCTTCGCCTTCTACCGAGAGACATGGGGAAGATCGGGCAGCTTGTCCTGGGCAAAGGGGTGTGGAATGGGCACCGGGTTGTTGAGGAAGATTGGATACAGAAGTCCACCACCAGGCACCTGGAGGCGGGAGAGGAGGCCACCGGATACGGATACCTCTGGTGGCAGATGGAAGCGAAGATGTCGGGGGCCGAGTCCATTCCGGTGATCCTGGCCAACGGGTGGGGGAGTCAGTTCATCAGCATTGTCCCATCGCTGGACCTTGTGATCGTCACCACCGGGGGGAACGAGTACAATGGAAAACATCTCGCCCCAGGGGAGTTGGTGGAACGCATCCTCCTCCCGGGGGTGAATGGAGCGGAGACCTGAGGTTTACTGTCCGAGGACCCACCGGGAGCCGACCGAACCGCCATGTCATACGCCGCATACAAGCTCATTCACATTTTCGGGCTTTTCGCCCTCTTCGTAGCCCTGGCCGGAATGGCTACCCACGCCGCCGCCGGTCATTCGAAAGAGGAGAACACCAGCTACCGAACCCTGCTTGCGCTGCACGGCCTGGGAGCCCTCATCGCCCTCACCGGGGGTTTCGGCCTCATGGCCCGGGTGGGGGTCATGCACGGTGAGATGTTCCCGGGATGGATCTGGGGGAAGCTACTCCTCTGGCTGGTTCTCGGAGGCCTTGTCGCCCTCCCGTACAGGAAGAGGGGCCTGGCCAAGATCCTCTTGGTGGCTTTGCCCCTCTTCGGCCTCCTCGGAGCCTACCTGGCCAACTACAAGCCAATCTAGATAACTCAGGGGCCTGTCCGGAAATTCGCCCGGCCAGGCCCCATGAGAAAACCCTTGAGTCCCGCTTTGGCGGATGGCCCTCCTCAGTTCCCCCTGCTGAACCTCACCTCCCCACCCACGATCGTGTAGACCACCTCCGTCTCGAGGATTTCCTCGGCTGGGATCGTCAAAATGTCCATCGAGAGGACAGTGATGTCGGCGTATTTCCCAGGCGTCAGCGAACCCTTCACATCTTCCTCGAACGCCGAGTAGGCTCCATTGATGGTGTACGAAGCCAGCGCCTCCTCCCGGGTCATGACCTGATCGGGAAAGAAAAATTCTCCATTGGGCATACGCCGGGTGACCGTAGCGTAATAGGAGGCCAGGGGGTCCACATCTTCGACAGGCGTATCGGTGCCATTGTTCACGATGGCGCCGGAGTCGATGAAATCCCTCCACAGATAGGCCCCGCTCTCGGCCCTTTCCTCGCCGAGGCGCCGATAAACCCAGGGCCCGTCACTGGTGCAATGAATCCCTTGCATGGAGGGGATGATCCCGATCTCCGCAAAACGTCCGACGTCGTCGGGGTGCACGTGCTGGGCGTGCTCGATGCGCCACCGGAGCTCCCGGCCATCCACCCCCGCTTCCTGGAAGGCCCGCTCATAGAGATCGAGGATCTCCCGATTCCCTCGATCCCCAATGGCGTGGGTGTTCACCTGGAAGCCATGTTTGATGGCCACCTGGGCTGTTCCCAAAATGTCGTCCAGCGGCTCCAGGACCAGGCCAGTGCTCTCGTGGTCCTCGTAGGGCTCAAGGAGCCAAGCCCCGTGGGGGCCCAGGGCGCCATCTACCTGCCGCTTGATGGACCGAACCGTGAGGAAGTCATTCCCCTCGGGGAGCATCCGGTACTCCGGAAGACGCCGGTCCATCTCTTCGTTGGATTCCCGCCGAACCATGACATAGAGCCGGATTGGGAGGTTACCCTCGGCTTCCAACTCTTTGAAGAAGTCGATGGTGGCGAAGTTCGACCCTGCGTCATGGAAGCTGGTCACGCCTTTCGAGAGGGCGTCCTCTCCCGCCAACCGCACCGCCTCACGGGCCTCGGCCTCTACCTCCTCAGCCGTCCGACCTTCCTGAGAACGGGCGATGGCCGCTTCAACCAGGTCCTGCGCGTTTTCCCTGAGCAGGCCCGAGGGTTCCCCGGAGGGATCCCTCACGATGGTCCCACCGGAGGGGTCCGGTGTCTCACCATCGATTCCCGATGCCTCGAGCGCCCCGGCATTGGCGATGGAGGCGTGGCCCGAGGCATGGGTGAGATAGACAGGGTTCATCGGCGCTGCAGCAGTCAGACCCGCATGGGTCGGAACCCCGTCGACACTGGGTTCCGGCACCACAGTCCACTTTTCCTGGTGCCATCCCCGCCCCAGGATCCACTCCCCGGGGCTCGCCTCAACCGCGGCTTCCGCCACCATGGATACGATATCCTCCCAAGTGCCGGCCCGGGTCAGATCCAGGATCAACTTCGATCGACCAAGACCCATGTAGTGGCCATGGGAGTCGATAAAACCGGGCACCGCCAGCTTTCCTTCGAGATCGATGGTCTGGGTCTGGGGTCCCACGTACCCGGCAATCTCTTCGGCGCTCCCCACGGCCAGAACGGTATGTCCCTTCACGGCGATCGCTTCGCCCTCGGGGACATTCGGGTCCATGGTCACGACCTTCCCGTTGGTGAGGACGAGGTCGGCATCACCCAGACCGCTTTCCGCCCCACAACCCAGGAGGGGAAAGAGAATCAGGGGAAGGGCGAGCAGCATTGCCACGCCGGCATTCCGGTGCATGTGCACGTAGGTCTCCTTTGACTGTGGTGGCGTTGGAAGGCCCTGAAGCTCGCCAGAGAGGCCCCGATGGTCCAGACCCACCGAGCAACAGAGAACTACGAGAGGGTACGATCCACGGAGCGGTCCTTCAGTGTTTGACGGCGAACCGATCCAGCACGGCCCTCTCATCGAGGGTGAGGCTTCCAGACCCATCTGCCTCGAGCTTCTTGAGAAGACGCTCCACTTCGTCCCGGTTCAACTCGTGGAGATCCTCCAGGCGAATGGCCCTCCACCGTTTTGTGGCCTCTTTGTCATCGGCTCTTCGGGCGGCCTTGGCCAACTCCGACTTCGGTGTCGGCATGGGGTTCCATTGCTTCATGAACCGATGCTTCCGCCATCTCAGATAGCCGTACCCGGCCACGAAGCCACCCAGGTGAGCGAAGTGAGCCACCCCGGAATCGGTGCCGGTGATGCCGCTGGAGAGGGCCATCACGGCGAGGATTCCCACTAGCCAACGGGCCTCGATGGGGAGAATCCCCCAGATGTAGATACGCTCCCGGGGCCAGAAATAGGCGAACCCCAGGAGGACGCCGAACACCGCCCCCGACGCGCCGACGACCCGGGCATAGGGCGCGAAGACGAAGGAGAGTGCTGCCCCTCCGAGACCACTCAAGAGATACAACCACAGGAACTGCCGACTCCCGAGCTGGTTCTCGAGCCTGGGTCCGAAAAAGAAGAGGCCGATCATGTTGAAGAATATGTGCCCCAACCCGGCGTGTACGAACATGTAGGTCACTACGCCCCACGGTTGGCTCAGGATCCCCTGTGGCCAAAGGGACAGGAGGCCGATCCAACGGGGGTCCATCGATGTCACGATGAACACCGCCAGGTTGGCGATGAGGAGGCGGAAAACCCAAGGTGTCATGAACGCATCTTCGGTTGTCGTGTCGCTGAGGGGTTGCTCGCAGGGCCACGTCCACGGTGGCCCTGACTCCGACGGGGGGGCAAATTAGGACCCTGACCGTTTCCCTGCGACCCCTGGCTTCTGTACTCCCGAGAGGACCCACGTGACCACACGCCTCTTCCAGCCCTCGGTATTCGTGGCCCTGAGCCTCATAGCGGGTCTTTTCTTCCCCTACGGAGCCCTCGGCCAACAGGGTTCTTCCCAGGTTGGGAACGTCTCCCTTTCGGTTCCACGCTTTGCCATCCTCAACCAGGGGACCAGCACCCTCTCCGGCCCGGCAAGAGATGGAGAATACATCGGGGCCACCGGCCCCCTCTCAGCCTGGCTGGGATCAGAGACCGGGGAAGGGGAAGTCTGGGTCCATCCTCTGAAAATCGCTCGGGGAATCCGCTTGGCCTTCAAGATTCCGCAGTATTCAAACCCCATTCCCGGGCAAAATGTTGCTCGCCGGGTAGAGATACGACCCGAAGCCCAGACCATCACCTACAGTCACGCCGCCTTCCAGGTGAAACAGCACATCCTGGCACCCAAGGATCACTCGGGAATTCTGATCCTCCTGGAGGTGGACGCCATCGAGGAGATGGAGATCCATGTGGCGTTCCAGCCCGTGATGCAGTACGCGTGGCCCGGCGGCATGGGTGGCCAGTACCTCTACTGGGACCAGGAGAGCGGAGGGTTCTTCCTCTCTGAGAGCCTCCGAGAACGGAACGCCATCTTCGGTTCACCCTGGGCCACCAGGGCGTCGGCCCATCCAGCCCATCGCCTGGCGGAGGCTCCGTCTACCTTTATCATCGAGGTGGACCGGGAGCGGGCGAGGGAAGAGTTCATCCCCATTGGCATCGCCGGTGGCACAGAGCCGCGTGAAACCGTCCTCTCTACCTACCAGGCCCTCATCCAGGGGGCCGAAGAGATCTACCTGGAAAACCGGGCCCAGGCCGCCCAACTCCGCCAAGAAACGCTGTCCCTTTCAGGAGAAGTGTCCTCCATCGTTCCCGAAGACAGACCCGGAAGTCAGACCTTCTCGTTCGGGGAATCGTTGGAATGGGCCAAGGTGAACCTGGCTGAGCAACGGGTATGCAATCCCGACCTTGGGTGTGGTTTGGTGGCCGGATGGGGGCCTTCCGGGACCAGTCTCCGCCCCGGCTTCGGATGGTTCTTCGGAGGCGACGCAGCCATCAACTCTTTGGCGATGGATGCGACGGGGCAGTGGGAGTCCGTGGCTGAAGGCCTCCGGTTCCTGGCCCGGTATCAGCGGGACGACGGGAAGATTCCACACGAGATCAGCCAGAGTGCCGCAAGCATTCCATGGTTCGAGTCGTTCCCGTATGCCTACTACCATGCCGACACCACCCCCTACTGGATCGTGGCCCTCTGGAGCTATTGGAGGGCCAGTGGCGACGACGCCCTCCTTCGGGAGCTCTGGCCGGCTTTTCTGAAGGCCTTCGAGTGGTGTCAATCGGTGGAGACAGACGGTGATGGCCTGATTGAGAATACCACCGGCGGCCTGGGAGCCATCGAGGTAGGTGGGTTGGGGGAGGGGATCCATCAGGACATCTACCTGGCGGCGGTGTGGATGGAAGCACTGAAAGGCACTGCTCAAATGGCCGAGGCTCTGGGAGAAGACGGGTTGGTCTCCACTTCCAGCCAGCTTCTCTCCCAGGCGACGGAGACGCTGAACCGACGGTACTGGCGGGAGGATCAGGGGCATCTGGCCTTCGGAATCCTCCGGGACGGGGGGACCAACGACAACCTCACCGCCTGGCCAGGGACCGCGCTCTCTTTCGGACTGGTGGAGGAGGAGAAGGCTGAGGCGACCCTCAGGCACCTGGCTTCGGATGCCATCTCCGCCAGCTGGGGGGCCAGGCTTCTTTCCACTGAAAGCGAGCTATTTGATCCGCTCCATTACAACAACGGGGCTGTGTGGCCATTCATGACTGGCTTCGTCAGCTGGGCCCAGTACCGGTATCGGCGGCCATGGGCAGGGTTCCCGCTTCTTCAGGCGCTCCACAGGCTTACTCGAGAGTTTGGACTCGGCCGGCACCCGGAAAACCTCTCGGGAGCCTACTTCGAGACCATGGATGCTACCGTCCCTCACCAGTTCTTCGGCAGCTCCATGCTCGCCACGCCGCTGGCTCGGGGGTTGTTGGGGTGGGAGCCCAATGCCCCTGAGGGCCGGGCCACCCTGGCGCCACAACTCCCACCTTCCTGGAGGTCGGTGAGGGCGAAGAACCTGAAAGTGGGAGGGAGCCGGATCCATTTCTCCTACCGTAGCGAGCCCGGACGGGCCTCCGTGGCCCTTTCCCTGGAAGGCCCCGCCATCGAGCTCACCTATGTGCAATCGGTGCCGTTGGGAGCCCGGAACCTGCATCTGCTGGGACTTCCCGAGGCCGGACGCCAACGTCATGCGCCCGGACGGCACGATCTGACCCATGAGGTCACACTCACGTTGAAAGAGGGCCTACCTACAGAGCTCCACTTCGCTTGGGAGGGGGGTCTGGTGGTGGCCCCGCCGCCTGGCGGCCTTCCCCTGGGCGCGAAGAGCGGAGGACTCCGAATCCTGGACTTCTTGATGGATGGGGAGGAGTGGGTACTTCTTCTGGAGGGGGATGGGGGGACCACCCACTCGGTAACCGTCCTGGGAGAGAGGGTGGATACCGAGGACGCCGAGCTCTGGCAGTTCAAGGACTCCTTTGGCGAAACGACCCTCCGCGTGGCTTTCCCCGGCGTTGGGAGGGTGGAGAAACGCGTGCATCTTCGTTCTGCCGACCCTGGAGCATCTGCAGGCACCGGGCCACCCCCTCCAATCCCGAACCCGAGTTCCGCCCCATGAGAGCCCAGACGACCTCGCCGAAGATCGGTGCCCTCCACGCTCAAAGCTGGGCTGGGCTCGTCCTTTCCCCCGCTCCCGGCGAGGGGTTCGGATTTCGCTTTGCCGCCGAGCTCGGCGATGGAAGCCGGGCAGACGGGATGGACCTCTTCTGGCTGGTTCATCGGGTTGGGCCCCATGCCCCAGACGGCAGCTACGCCCGCATCTCCTTCGACCTGGGGCTCCCCCTGGGGTTGGAGCGGGAAACCCCCTTGGTGGAGAAGTCTCAGCGCCAGGCCTGGCTGACCCTGGAGTGGAGCCGCCAGGGGAATAACGCTGTTCTGGGTCGGGTGCTCACCAACTACGTGGGGGTGTTGGAGTTGATTCCATTCTTTCCCTGGGATTGGGAGGGTCAGTGGAGCCGACCGGACATCTCCCAACCCCTCGGTGCCCCAGGGTACGTTCTGGGAACCTCGGGTTCAGGGCGCCACCATATGGCCCTCCTCACCATTCCGGGACCGAGGAGTGGGGATCCCTCGGCTCCACAACGTTTTCGTACAACAGCGGGGTTCCGGTTCGAGTTCGGAGCCGGAGTTGGCTCGAACCCAGAAGATGCGAGGAAGGCCGCCCGGGAATCTCTCCTGGGGGGTTCGTCCGTCAGGTTGGCCATGGCCAGAGAGGCGTACGACTCCACCCGGGTCCAGGTGGATGGTGCCTGGGCCGGCCTCGCCGCCTCTATCGCCAACAACCTCCACTGGATGGTCCTTTTGAAGCCGGAATCAGGGGAGCTATACGTCCCGGCGGGGAGGCGTTGGATCTTCCCTGCGCCGGACGGAACCCCCGATTTTTGGACCGTCTTCGGCTGGGATTCCTACTTCAACGCTCTGGAGCTCGCCCTGGAGAGCCCTGAACTGGCTGCGGACGCCATCCGTGCCGGCCTGGGAACCCAATACCCCAACGGGTGCATACCCAACTGGCGAGGCCGGTTCGGAGGGACCCCCGATCGGTCTCAACCCCCGGTAGGAGCCTTCGCCCTTTCCAAGATCTACTCCCGCTACCGGAACCAGGTCCTGGTAGAAGAGAGCCTGCCTGCCCTGGAAAGATGGAATGCTTTCTGGGGGGACGACAAAGGCGGACACCCCAGACGAGATGGCAATGGAGACGGTCTCTTCGAGTGGGGGTCCGATGCCGAAGACATCTCTCCCACGCCACCTCCCTGGGAGGTGGAAGCCACCGGGTGGCAGCGGGCCGCATGGGAGTCGGGCCAGGACGACCTTCCGAGCTGGGAGGAGGCCGAGTGGGTCGAGGAGGCCGAGACCTTCGACCTCTCCTGCGTAGACCTGAACGCCTACATGGCCATGGACCTGGAGGCCCTGGCCTTCCTCGCCAGGGAGACGGGCCGCGACGAAAAGGCCCAGAGCTACTTCCAGGCGTGGGAGAAGCTCCGTGGCCGAGTGAACGAGCTTCTATGGAACGAGGAGCGGGGGCTTTACCTGGATCGGAAATGGGATGGCCGACGGTCGGAGAGGGTGGCCGCATCAAACTTCCTCCCCCTGGTGGCAGGAATCCCGACGCCGGACCAGGCCCGCAGGATGATAGAGACCCTCTCCGACCCGGAGTGGTTCTGGGGGGACTACGTGCTTCCGACCATCTCGAGAAACGATCCCCGTTTCCCGGAGCAGCAGTATTGGCGGGGGACCATCTGGCCTCCCATGAACTACCTGGTGTACCAGGGCATCAAGCGATACGGCTTCGATGAGGTGGCCGGTGAGCTGGCAAACCGTAGCGTCGCCCTCTTCCTGAAGAGTTGGAGGGACTACCAGCTTTGTCGGGAAAACTACGACAGCCGCACCGGAGCAGGCGGAGGCCAGCGCTACCAGAGCTGGGGACCTCTCTTCGCCCTCATCGGCGTGGAGGAGTTCCTGGACGTCACTCCGTGGGCAGGACTCACCGTTGGGTCCCTCTCCCCTCCGGGAGAGACGACGCTTCGACGCCTCCGGGCCCTGGGAAGAAGCTGGACCGTGGCCATGGGCCCGGACGGCCTTCGGGTGGACGCCGATAGCCGGACCCTCCTGGCCACCGACGCGCCGGTGGTCCTGCGCAACCTCGAGATCGAGGAGGGGCGCATGACCTTCAGAACCAACTCTTCGGACCCTTTGCGCCTCCGGTTGGAGTACCCCACCCCTACCAGACTCGTTGAGGTCGATGGTCAGCCCTGGCCGGGCGGAGGGGAATCGATTCCCCTTGAACCGGGGGGCCATTCCGTCTCAGCCGTACAAGTCCGGACATGACCTGTCGGTTTTTTCTCCACCCCGAGCTGAGGGCCCGACCATGAAGCGAATCCCATATCCCATCCTGATCCTGGGGTCCATCTTCCTGGGGTTGGCACCCTTCGTTCCCGAACCCCACCTGGTAGAAAAGCTCAGGATGCTCGTTGCCGGTCAACTCTCGAGACCCATCGACATCTTCGACCTGTTCCTCCACGGGTCCCTTCCCGCTCTTCTGATCATCAAAGCGGTTGGGGACTTTCTCAGGAAGGGTAGGGAAGGCCCAAAGGGCGGGGAATAGGGGACTCGTAGGGAGAAGAAGGGGCCGGACTATCGGGAACTGGAGGGAGGACCGCTCCCTTCTGCTCGGGCACGCCACTTGGAACGCAGTCCTCTGGGATCA
>CBDUAX010000001.1:0-50042 GCA_965365235.1 uncultured bacterium | reverse complement strand
ACCGGACCCTCCGCTCCCATGAGGCGGAGGAGGGAAGGCGCGAACCACACACCCAGAGCGCCCAACACCATCGAGATGATGACTCCCAGGACCATGCCCTGGCCCGCTGCCGTGGAGGCAGCCTCCGGGTCCTGCTCCCCGGTTCTTCGGGACACCGTGGCCGTGACCGCGATGGAGAGGCCCATGGCCAGCGTGTAGATGATGGCCAAGAGGGATTCCGTCAGGCCCACAGTGGCCATGGCTTCAGGGCCCAGGCGGGACACGAAGAAGATGTCCACAACCGCAAATACCGACTCCATGGCCATCTCGAGGACCATAGGGATGGCGAGGAACAACACGGCCCGATTCAAGGGGCCCTCTGTCAGCTCTCCACCACGGCCTCGCACGGCGTCCAAGATCACCCGCCCAATGCCAGGTTCCTGATCCTCAGGAGATCCAATTTCCTGCCCCGACTCTGGGTTCGGGGCTACCGGGTCAACCTCGAGGTTCACCATCCCCACCGCCGGATCGATCCATCTCGTTCTCTCTGAAGATCAGGAAAGGCCACTCCCGAAAGTGGAGAAAACCTTTGCACCAAGGAACTCCCAGACGTATATAGAAACCGTTTTTGGCCCCCCCCCCTCGGCTGGGGGGTGTTGTTCTGCCCCCTCAAAACCTGGAGGTCTTGATGAGGAGATGTGTCCTTCCATTTCTTGCGGCTCTTGCCCTGACCCTACCCGCGGGGCTAACCGCCCAAAGCGTGTACTTCGGGGCCGGCCCCACTTTCCCTATGGGTGACTACAGCGATTACGCCAAGACCGGATACCTGGGTGTCGCCGGGGTTTCCTTCGATGTTGGTGCTGAGAACCTCTCGGTCTTTGGAGAGGGTTTTTATGGCCAGAACAGCCACGAGACCGACGGGGACAAGACCTTCCCCTACGGCGCCATGGGCGGACTCCTCTATGACCTGGCACCGGAGGGGGCTGGCGGAATCTACCTCTTCGGCCAGGTCGGTTTTATGGTCCATAAGTACGATTCGGATGAGTTCGGCTCAGACTCTGACACCGGCCTCGGGTTCGGCGGCGGGGCGGGGTACGGATTCCCCGTGGGAGATACGGAGCTCTTCGTGGAAGGCCGCTACATGCAGGGTAACTTCGACGGAGGAAACACCAGCTTCATCGGCCTCATCGGCGGCGTGTCCATCGGGTTCGGTAACTGAGGAACACCGGACGAGGTCGGCATTCGGAACGGCCCTGCGGGCGGTGGCCATCAAGCAGAGGGGGAGAGCGAAAGCTCTCCCCTTTCTTTTGGCCCCTATCAGGCACTCTCCCCAACCCGTTAACCAGGAAAAGCCCGCGCCGGAGTTCCCGGTGCCCTATCCCCCGGATTCCAGTCGTTCCTTGAGGAGCCCAAGTGTCGTTTCCAGCTCCCTTCGGTACACTCCCTCCAACATCCGCCGGGGGACGAAGCGAAGGGGTCCACCCACCTTTCCCTCGAACACCATGGTCACGCGGGTCCCTCCGGAGACCTCCACCCAACTCATCTCGGCCTTTGCTCTGAGGACCGAGTCCTGGGTGGTTTCATAGACCACCCGCTCGTTGAGCAGGAAGAGCTGGTTCACATATGTGTTTTCGATCCTCTTTCCCATGAATTGGCTGACATAGTGCTTCCGTGTGCCAACCGACGTAGCGCCAGGTGGGTCCTTTCTGGCTTCCAGGATCCCGGGCTGCCACTCATGTTCCCTGGTCACATCGTCCATATAAGAGAACACTTCGGGGAGAGGGCGTAGGATCGTCACTTGGTGTTCAAAACGCACCGTGGCTGCTCCGGCTTTGGTTCAGGAACAGGACAACTGCGGCCCGAGGATCGGTTCCGGGATCGGGATCGGGATCGAGTAAGAAGGTAACCTGGCGGGCCCCAGGGGGCGTGGTCTCCAAAAGAGTGGGATCCCCACCAACCCCGGGCTGTTATCCTTCAGAGCGAAAACAAACACGCCGATCCCCATTCCGTGAACCCAACAGTCAGAAAGCCAGGCTCGTATGGCAAAGGACCGCTCGAGAGACACCTTCAAGACCCGGTGGGGGTTCATTCTGGCCAGCGCCGGATCGGCTGTGGGCCTCGGGAATCTCTGGATGTTCCCGTGGCGGCTGGGAGAGTACGGTGGGGCAGCTTTTCTGATTCCCTATCTGGTGTTCGTCTACGTCCTGGGAACCACAGGATTGATGGGGGAGTTCGCATTCGGGAGGTGGGCGCGGAGAGGGGCCATGGGAGCCTACGAAAAACTGATGGAGGACCGGGGGCTCCCCTACGGTCGGGCGCTGGGGGCCTACCCTGTGCTTACCCTTCTCGGCACCCTCATCTTCTACGGCATCGTCACCGGATGGGTTCTGCGATATACGGGCGCAGCCATTACCGGGAACCTCGACATGGGGACGGATCCCAGTTCGGCTTTTTATGCCCTGGCCGGTCAACCCAAGAGTGTGTTCTGGCAGGCGCTGGCCATCGCGTGCACCGGAGGAATCCTGATCTTCGGGATCGCCAAGGGGATCGAGCGCGCTTCGAAGCTACTGATGCCCCTGCTCCTTCTTCTCCTCCTGGTCCTCCTCTTCCGGTCCCTCACCCTCCCTGGAGCGATGGAGGGCCTGAAATACCTTCTGGTCCCGGACTGGTCCTATCTACTCAAACCCATAACCTGGGGGATGGCCCTGGGGCAGGCGTTTTTCTCTGTGTCCCTCACCGGGGCGGGGATGCTGGTATACGGGAGCTACCTGACTCGGGACTTTGATATCCCCAGCGCGGCCTTGAGCACCGTGACCCTGGATACCGCCATGGCGCTGATGGCCGCGTTCATCATCGTGCCTGCCACATTCGCCTATGGGATCGATCCGGCGGCTGGCCCGCCCCTCCTTTTCATCACGCTGGTCGAGGTCTTCGCAAATATGCCCGCCGGACGCATCATGGCCGTGTTCTTCTTCCTGGGCGTACTGTTCGCCGCCATCTCCTCTCTTATTGCCATCAAAGAGGTGGTGGTGGAGGCTCTCATGGATCAGTTCTCCTGGACCAGACGAACTTCGGTTCTGGTGGCTGGATCCCTGGCCTTCCTATGCGGACTACCGCTGGCCCTGAACCAAACACGCTTCGACGCGTTCGTGGATCTGATCACCGTCTATCTGGTACCGGTAGGCGCGGCACTGGCCGGGGTCCTGTTCTTCTGGGTCTTGGGGATCCGGCGGGCCCGAGAAGAGGTAAACACCGGCGCGGAGAATCCGGTGGGCCCGTGGTGGGAGCCTGTGGCCAAATACCTTTTCGTGGGAGTCGCGGTCCTCATCATCGGGCTCCAGATGGCGTTTCGGATCGGATAACACGCCCCCGGGGGGCTCGAGTTGCCAGGCCCCCTTCTTCGACCCCCTGAGTAGGACATCGACGGACTGGACAGGAAGGAACACAGATGACGAAGAAAGAGAACTCGGGTCCCGCCCTGGATTCCCCCTCGGACCTGCGGGGGCTCCTGGATTACCAGGAAGGAGCCGTGGTCAGTCGCACCCTGTTGAAGAAGGCCTCAGGAACCCTCACCCTTTTTGCCTTCGACGAGGGGGAGGGGCTGAGTGAACACTCTACCCCACATGATGCGGTGGTACAGGTGTTGGACGGGACCGTCGAGATCACCATTGGTGGGACCCCGCATCGGGTACGGGCCGGGGAGGGTCTTCTCCTTCCAGCCAGTATCCCTCACGCCCTCTCTGCCGTCACGCCTTTTAAGATGCTCCTGACGATGATCAGAGAACCCGGGAGTTAGTCGGACGAGCTTCCGGTCTTCATGGGGTTCCACCGGGCGGCGTATGAGAAGCCCATCAGCTCCACTCCAGCAACCGGCGTTCTCCCTCCAGCGTCCGGATCCCGGTCACGTCCTGGCTCACCTCGAGGCACCCCAGGTACTCTCCGGCCGGATTCCGGACCGCGAAGTAGCGGATGTGGATGAACTTCCCCGCCATCTCGATCCAGAACTCCGAGACGTCCCTTTCCCCGGCGGCGAAGACTCGCAGGATCTCCTCTACCATGTGAACGCTCTTCGGTGGGTGGCAATTCGTCACATGTCGACCGATGGCTCCAGGCGTTCGGGGAAAAAGTCGTTCCTCCGTTTCAGAGTAGTAGCGGACAAAACCGTCGGCATCCACGAAGGAGAGATCCACCGGAAGGTGCCGAAGCATCATGTCCACCTGTTCCAGACTCAGCCGGCCAGTTCCCAGGTCGAGGTACCCCTCGGCATTCTCCGGGAGAGGTGCCACTGGTTCAGGGGAGACGATGGGGAGGACCAAACCGGGACCAGAGCCCTGCCTGGGTGCCGCTGGCCCCGATCCGAGATCTGAGCCCGGCCGGCGGGCTGCTGGTACAACCCTGGGTCCTGAGCTGTCCTCGGGGTCCGCCGGCGCAGATGCCGGCCCAACGCTGAAGGGCACCGGTGGAGAAAAGAAGGCGTACCCAAGCTCATCTTCCCCTCGCCTGACCTCGGCCCATTCCTGCCGGGAGAGTGTCTCCAGGGCCAGAGGAAGCAAGATTTTCTTCTCCTTGTAGACCATCTCGATGACCGACCGGGCCAAACCAGCCCCTAATTTTGGCGCCTCTGGGGAGGGGGCCTCCAGGGCGGCACGAGTGGCCTTCAGCTGACTCCGGATTTCGTCGTGGACGCCCCACATTACCTGGGATGGCCCTTTGATTCCGTGACGTTCCAGGACAGGAAAGAGCTCGTTTTCCTTCCGGAGGTAATGGTTGTGAACTCCGGCCAGACTCTCCAGAATCTGTCCCGCCGCCAGCGACCATGCCTCATCCGGCAGATCTCCCTCACCCACCGCAGAACAAAGCTCCCCGAGGCGGCTAGCCTCCTGGGTAATGACCTCGTTTTCCTCCAGGTAGGTATGAACAGGATGTCCGGGCTCAGGTACCGGAAGGTCCTGTCTTTCGAGGCTTTCCTGTACCACGGAGACGTGCAAGTCACAAAGGCGCTGAATCTCTCCGACAGGCAAACCCTCTCTGATGAGCTCTTCTTCCATCGCTCCTATTTCCTGAGGGGAAACGTCTTTCACGGCCTCGTCGAAGCGGGCTTTGGCCATCTCGGGAGAGAGACCGTCGTGCAGATCCTGGATGATGGACTTCAGCACCGCAGCCTTCTCGCTTCGGGTCTGGGAAGAATTCGTAGGTTGGGTGGTCATACGGGCCTTCTCGTCCGGGGTTCTCAGAGTCTCAAAAAGGTTAGGCATTCCGATACCCGGAGGCTGTGATCCCAGTCACAGCCAGAACCCCCATCTTCACCGCCAGGGCCCCTGACCCAATCAAGGACTATCCGGAAGCAGAAACCCACGGGGGCGATCCTTCGCCCCCGTGGGTGGAATACCAAACTCTCTGTCGGACCGTCGATCTACCCGATCGAGGGGTCCCTTCGGCCGGTCAGTGCCCTCTCATTTCCTCATCCATCTGTTTGACCTCTGCCAACCCCTGCTGCAACTCACTCCATCCGTACCAGAGCGAGTAATCGGGGTTGTTGTGGAAGGCCCCCTGGAAAAGGCGCTGACGGTACTCGAGGTGCATCCTGAACAGCGTCTGCTCGATCCGGGTCGGAGCATCGTGGAAGGTGAGGAGATCCGGGAAGGCATAGGCATACCCCTCCGGCTGTTCCAGAATTCCCTCCTGATATAAGCCCGCGACAATCCGGATGGCCTCGGCCAGGACTCGGTCGCCCTCTCGAATCAGATCGTCACCCTTTTTGAGCTCGGCCAGAACGAAGGCCTCCGCATGACAACCGGTGCAGATTCCGATCATCTTGTCCCGCTCCGCATCGAACTCTTCTGCACTCAAGCGCGCCACCTGGGCGGCAGCCACCACATCCAGCCGGCCGGTAGGATTCCCGTCTGGATCCAGAATTCCCAAGGCCTGGAGAATGGTGACCCGATCAGCCCACCACTCGTCGCTTTCTCCCGGGTAGGGTGCCAGTCCATTCGTCCTCAACCCCAGGAACCCCCAGGCCGTCCGAACCTCATGGTTCCCCTCAGACATGTGGCACGTCTGGCAGGTAGGAGCCGCGACGCTCTCTGGAAGGGTCCCATTCTGTTTCAGGAGGTACCGGACACCATGTTTCGAAGTGGAGTACATCTCCCACTGGGCGTGGTCCATCCCCATATGGCAGGTCTGGCACGCTTGTGGTTGCCTGGCCTCTTTGACCGAGAAGAGGTGTCTGGTATGACAGGCGTCACAAGACGCTAGCCCGTACCCTGCCCCCGTCTCCTTCAACTCTCTGAGGGTGTCCTCGTCTTTCAGCCCGATCTTGTGGCACCCGCCACATCCCTTCATCCCATCCGTAAGAGCTACCGGTTGGGCGTGAATCGATGGCATGGCGTTCATGGCCGCCCACGCCAGCGCATGTTTCCCGGAGGAGAACTGTTCGACCTGGGCCGGGTGACAGGTACGGCACGTTTCGGGGGTCGGGATCTTGTCGATTCGCCCCATATCGTACGCGTCATGGTCACCCTCGCCATGACAGGTGGTGCATCCCACGCCCACCTCGGCGTGCCGGCTGGCCTCCCAGTCAGCCACCATCCCCGGTGTTTCTTCCAGGTGGCAGGTGACGCACTCCCTGTTCTGTGCCGAGGCAGCGGTGGGAAAGGAAAATGCGAGAAGAAGGAGTGGTGTCAGGAAAAGGACGAAGCCGAGGGCGTTTCGACTACCCCCGCTTGATACGGACTGAAGCACAGCTCACCTCCCGAGAAGAGGCATAGGTTTTCCGCCACCGAAGCGCCCAAATCGCTCCGGGCGAAGAGGAGATTCTGAAAGCCGCCCGGAACGGCGTTTGCTCCGGCGGCTGGTCACTGTCTTCCATTATGACGGATGGCCCATCATTTTTCTGTGACGAATATCACGGTTTCCGCCTGAGCCTGACAAGGACAGCTGTGCCTTTTCGGAATCCGAAAGACCAGTTGAAGGGCGTTTCCTTCTTCAAGGGCCTCTCAGAGGAGGCTTTGGAGTTGGTCGCCCAACGTATGGTTCACAGGTCGGCGTCAGCCGGCACGATCCTCTTCCGGAAGGGGGAGACGGCCCGGGGTGTCTACGTGCTGGTGAAGGGAAGGGTGGAAATCTACAGGACAACGGCAGACGGCCGAGAACAGATCCTCCACTCCGAAGTGCCCGTTCAGAGTGTCGCGGAGCTGCCGGTTTTCGACGAGGGGGAATACCCCGCGGCTGGCCGAACGGCAGAGGACTCCGAGCTCTTCTTCCTGTCCCGCGACGACTTCCAGAGACTGTACCATGAGCACCCCGAGATCGCCGATGCAGTGATCCGAAACCTCGGCCGCCGCTTGAGGAAGTTGGTCCAGGTCGTGGAGAAGGTGACCCTTCGAAGCGTTCCAAGCCGGGTCGCCAAAACCCTTCTGGAGCTGGCTGAAATGGCAGGAGTGCTGACAAATGGAGGCACGTTCAAACTCTCACGAACCCAGTCCGAGTTGGCCCATGAGTTGGCCACGAGCCGCGAGAGCGTGGCGCGGGCCCTGGCCGATCTTCGGCAAAAAGGAGTTATCCAAACGGAAGGCAGACAGGTGACCATCCTGTCCATCGGCAAGTTGGAAGTCCTGGCCCGAGGCGAAGAGGCTTCGGATCCGCCACCCAAAAACTGAGAGCCAAGTACCGAGGTGCGAGTCGCACTTCGAACCCGTGGAGAGGAAGAATGGGAAAGACCATCATAGAGAAGATCATCGGTGATCACGCCGGCACCCAGGTGAGCCCCGGTGAGATCGTGGACATCAGCATCGACGTCAGGGCGGCCCGGGACTTCGGGGGCGCCAACGTCGTCAAGAACATCCGAGACAATGCCCTTCCGGTGGCCGACCCATCAAAGACCATCTTCACCTTCGACTGCAACCCAGGCGGATCGGATCAGAAGTACGCTACAAACCAGCAGGTTTGTCGGGAGTTCGCCCGGGGAAAGAACATCGACGTCTATGATATCGATGCGGGGATCGGTACCCACCTGGCAATCGATGAGGGTTTGACCATCCCGGGATCCACGTTCGTATCCACCGATTCCCACGCCAACATCATGGGCGCCATTGGCGCTTTTGGGCAGGGTATGGGAGATGTGGACGTGGCCCAGGCATTCGCCTTCGGGAAGGTGTGGTTCAAGGTTCCCCCCACCATCAAAGTTCTTCTGACCGGCACGCCCTCCCCCTCGGCCTCGGCCAAGGATATCACTCTCGCCATGCTCAAGGTCCTGGGGGCCAACGGACTCTTGGGCTACGCAGCGGAGGTGTATGGAGATGTCGTGGAGAGTCTGGGTCTCGCTGCTCGGATCACGATTTCCTCCATGGCCACGGAGATGGGTGGGATCATCGCTCTTTTCCCCCCCAACCAGGAGGTCCTGGAATTCGCTACCAAGGCCAGGGGGTCGAGAGTCGATGGCGTGTACGCCGATCCGGACGCCACCTATGAGAAGACCGTCGAGGTGGATATCGAGGGCCTCACCCCCCTGGTGTCCCGGCCGGGTCATCCGGAAGACGTGGTTGAGGTCACCGATGTAGCCGGACAAAAGATCGGGTCGGCATTCATCGGATCCTGCACGAACGGCAGGTTCGAGGACATGAAGGCAGCGGCAGACGTGTTGAAAGGCCGAAAAGTCGCTCCGGGGGTCGTGCTGAAGATCGTCCCCAGCACGGACCGAATTTGGCAACGGTGTTTGAAGGAAGGCCTCATCGACATCTTCAAGGAAGCCAGGGCCCTGGTGAGCAACGCAGGGTGTGCCGGATGTGCCGCCGGCCAGGTCGGGCAGAACGGCCCCGGCGAAGTCACCGTGAGCACCGGCAATCGGAACTTCGCCGGCAAGCAGGGAAAGGGAGAGGTCTACCTGGCCTCACCAGCTGTGGTCGCGGCTTCGGCGGTGGCAGGGGTGATCACCACGCCGGACCAGATTCCGGATTCACCGGTTCTCTTTCAGGAGGGCCCGGATTCCACAGCCGAGCGGACCGAGATCCGGGGGAGCCACCCCCAGGTCAAGCCAGAAGTTCTGAAGGGTCGTGTCTGGGTGGTAAACAAAGACAACATCGACACGGACATGATCTTCCATAACCGCTATCTCACCATCACCGATATCGCCGAGATGGGTCAGTACACCTTCGACAACCTTGAAGGTTGGGAGGACTTCGCGAAAAAGGCCCGGCCTGGCGACATGGTGGTGACAGGGAAGAACTTCGGAGCGGGGTCTTCTCGGCAACAGGCCGTGGACTGCTTCGAGAGCCTTGGCGTGTCGGCGGTGATCGCAGAGTCGTTCGGTGCTATCTACGAGAGGAACGCCATCAACAAGGGGTTCCCCATCGTGGCCGCGGACCTCATCTCCCTCGGCTTGGAGAGCGGGCAGGAGATCGAAGTGAATCTGAGAGAGCAGACCATCAAACTCCCGTCGGGCACTTCCGTGGACGCCTCCTTTTCGGAGGTTCAGATGGAGATCTATCGGAGGGGAGGTCTGCTGGCACGCTAGGCGACCTCAGGCATCGGGGGGTCCGGGATCGCCCAGGGCCTCGTCGTACCGTTCCTGGAGCGCTCGGTGCAACATGATCAACACCACCAGCTGACCCCGAAAACCGGTGAAGCGGTCAAGGTCGGGTTTTCTCACCGCCAGGTTCCCGAAGGTGACCAGCAGGTCTCGCTGAAGGTCCAGGGTCAGCTCTTGGGTTTCGTAGACCCGAGCCGTTCTCAGAACCCACTCGTAATCCATGCGGGCCATGGACCCAGTGGCTCGGGCGGTTTCCCAGGCAGCATCCGAGAAATCGGGAAGCTCCCCAGACAACCTCGCCTCGGTCACCACCTCTCCGGCCTCGAGGCGCTGGACCACATCCGTGACTTCGTCAAGGATGGCCTGGACGGTGGGAGCACTCTTTTCGAGTTCGGCCTGGTTGCCCGTCAACTCGGCCAGGACGGCCGTCCGGGCAATGTCCGCAAGCTCCCGGAACTCCCGCCCTTCATTCCATTCGTCTACCGCCAGAGCGACCAGGACGGCGAAAACGATCAGGGTAGCTTCAAGGATCAGCTCCGCCCCGCGAGCCTGGAGGACGCTCCGAAGGGTTTGGGTCGGCATGAGACCTCCTGCCTCGATCCTGAACACCTCCACCGAACCCGCGGAGGTTGTTCTCTAACTGGGGAGACTGGAAAAAACCGAACCGGGTTGCCCTTGTCCAGGGGACACCCAGGCCTTCTTCCCACAGAGAGCCGAAGGGTACACTCGGGAGCATCCATGGAAAGAAGAAAAACAAAGGGTTTGTCATCGTGCGAGTCCGATCCAAGATTACGCAGGACCAGCTTGGTCCTGTGGGCGGAGTCGAGCCTTCTTGGATCGGATAGGTGAAGTTGTGTGAAACGGAAGGAACACTTGGGGGTTTCTGGAAGCATATCTTTCCATCACTCGGCGTGAAGATCCTCTATCCTGGGCCCTGGGCGACACAGATCGATGTTCACCGCCATCAGGAGCACCTTCGCCACCCCCCTGGCCGGCTCCCCGATTTGAGGTCGTCCGGTCACCTCACCGGGTTCCAGCCCCTGGAAGTGAAAGAATGAACCGGCAGCTCACCGCTATCATGTTCGCCGACATGGTCGGCTACACGGCTCTCATGCAGGAGGATGAGGACCGTGCCAAGCAGAGCCGGGACCGGAATCGGGATGTCCTGGTCCGGGAGGTGGAGAAACACCAGGGGAATATTCTGCAGTTCTATGGCGATGGAGCCCTCAGCGTCTTCCAGAGTGCAATCCTGGCCGTAGAGTGCAGCATCGCCATCCAAACCGACCTGAGAAAAGATCCACCCGTGCCCGTTCGAGTGGGGATCCACACCGGGGACATCATCTACGACGATGAGGGAGTCTTCGGAGACGGGGTCAACCTGGCGGCCCGGGTCCAAGGCCTCGCTACACCCGGCGGGGTCCTCATCTCCGAGAAGGTCTTCGACGAGGTGAAGAACCAGTCGGGAATTTTGACCCGATCCATGGGCTCATTCGCTCTGAAGAATGTCAAACGCCCCATGGAGGTCTGGGCCATCGCCAACGATGGACTCGTCGTTCCGGATCCGACCGAGATGGGCTCCCGCCCCTCGGACTACAGGAACAGCATCGCCGTGCTCCCCTTCATGAACATGTCCTCAGATCCCGAGAATGAGTTCTTCAGCGATGGGATCACGGAGGAGATCATCAACGCCCTCACCCGCGTGAACGGGCTGCAGGTCACGGCCAGGACCTCGTCCTTCGCCTTCAAAGGCAAGAACCTGGACGTTCGCACCATCGGGGAGGAACTGGGTGTCTCAACCGTGCTGGAGGGGAGCGTCCGTCGGGCCGGCAACCGAGTACGAATCGCGGCTCAGCTCATCAACACCAAGGACGGTTACCATCTCTTTTCGGAGGTATACGACCGGGACATCACCGATATCTTCGAAACCCAGGACGAGTTGGCCCGCACGATCATGGAGGAGTTGGAAGGGCAGTTCCTGGGGGATGTGGCCGCCGGAAGTGTAGAGGCGAAGCCGGAGAGGCGCGTACACCACCCTCAGGAGGCCAGCTCCCCAACAGAGGACCCGGCACCGTCGGAAATTCCAGGTCGTGGCATTCAGGGGGGTGAAAGGGAACGACCGCGCCTTGTGCCCCACCATGTTCACGACACGGAGGCTTACACCGAGTTCTTGAAGGGCGCTCACGCGTTCCAGCGATGGTCGCCGGAAGGATCTCGAGCCGCTATCCGTCACTTCCAGCGATCGATCGAGATGGACCCGGACTGCGGGCTTCCCTACGCCGGCATGGGTACCGCCTATACCTTTCTCGCCGCCATCGGCCACATGCATCCGAAGAATGCCTATGCCCGGGCCAGGGAGGCGGCCCAGAAGGCGTTGGAGCTGGAAGACGGATCGGGAGCCGCTCATGCCGCCATGGCCACAGTTCTCTTCTTCCATGACTGGGACTTCGACGGCGCGTACCGGCACTTTCAAAAGGCCATCTCACTTACACCGGGGGCTGCCCCCCTCCGGCGCCTCTACGCCATGTACCTGAAGGCCATGGGTGACGGGGAGGGCGCAGAGGAGGAGCTTCAGCTCGCCCTCCAGCTCGATCCCCTGTCCAGCCTGATCCGGACCGCCCTGGGGGAGACCCTTCTCCACCTGGACCGAGCCGGAGAGGCCGAAGCCCAACTCAAGCAGGTCCTGGAGCTCGATCCTGAGTTCCGCTCAGCAAGAGAGATGTTGGGGTGGGCCTATGCAGCCCAGGACCGGGTCCCGGAGGCAATGAAGGAGTTCGAGGAGATCATCCGGCGAACGGGAGACCCATTCAAGGTTATCCCGCACCGGATCTTCGCACTGACGGCCATGGGGCGAAGAGAGGAAGCCCGCCAACTCTTTGGGCTACTGGAGGAACGGCGCCGGAGGGAACCTGAAGTGTCTTTGGAGGTCGACTTCTGTTTCGCGCACATGGGACTGGGGGAAATAGAAAAAGCCATGGACTACATGGAAGAGGCTGTGGAGCTCCGTCTGGGTTTTGTCCTCTTCATGGGTGGGCATCGAATCTTCGATCCGGTTCGGTCACATCCACGCTTCGTTCGTCTGCAAGAGAGGATCGGCCTTCCCGCCCTCCCTGAAAGCAGTTGATTTCATGGCATACGGCGGCATTTCTTTTTCGAATGGCCTTCAGGCCCTTCCCCCGAGAAGCTGCCTTTGCCGGGCCCTCTTGTTGGTCTGGTGTATCCTTGCCTCTGCCCCCGGCACCCTGGCAGGCCAGGATCCGGCGCCAGCCCGTCCCAGGCCCGGCGATACCGTCTGGGCAACCCCCCAGAGCCGATTCGACGCAAATGCCGTCCACCGGTTCATGATGGGAGACGGATACCGTGACCTCTGGGCCACCCCGGTTCCCACTCCGGTCCTGGACCTGGAGACGTTCGCAGGCGGGCTCACTCCCATTCGAAAGGGAGGTGGGCTCCAGACCCGGTCCCTCCGGCTTCAGGGGTCGGACGGACAGGTCTACAACTTCCGGGGGTTGGACAAGGATGCGGCCCGGGCCCTTGATCCGGCTTTGCGCCAGACCGTGGCTGCGGCCGTAGCCCAGGACTTCATTTCTTCCATACTTCCCCTGGGGGCCATGGTCGTAGACCCCCTCCTCGGCGCGGTGGGGGTGCTTCATGCCGACCCCCAACTCGTCCTCATGCCCGACGACCCTCTGCTGGGAGAGTTCAGGGAGGAATACGCCGGTCTTCTGGGGTGGATCGAAATCCGGCCCGACGACGGTCCAGATGGGGAGATGGGCTTTGCCGGGGCGGATATGGTCACGGGCTCGGCACGGTTCCTGGAGCGGTTGGAGGAGGACCCTCGAAACCAGGTGGATGCCCGGGGCTTCCTCCGGGCCCGACTGCTCGATGCCCTGGTGGGCGACTGGGATCGCCATCCCGATCAGTGGCGGTGGGCCGGGTTTGAGGAGGGAGATGCCATCCGCTTCCTTCCCATTCCCAGAGACCGGGACTGGGCATTGGCTCGTCTGGACGGTGTCATCAACTGGGCCTCTCGGATCCCCCTTCCCCATCGCATCGGTTACGGGTTCGAATATCCGGATCCGTTCAACCTGAGTTGGAATGGCCGCCGGTTGGACCGACTCATCCTCCCATCCTTGTCGTGGAGCGATTGGGAGACGGAGGTCCAGGAGATCGTTTCACACCTCCCTGATCCCGTTATCGAGGACGCTGTCCGGAGTCTCCCGGATCCATACTTTGCGCAGATCGGCGAATACCTGACACAGTCCCTGAAGAACCGTCGCGATCGGCTCCGAGAGTACGCCTGGAGGTATTATCGCCTCCAAGCCAGGTGGGTGGAGATCCGCGCCACGGATGAAGAGGAACTGGCTCTGGCTGAAAGGCTGCCTGGGGATAGCCTCCGGGTCAGCCTCTTTCAGGCGAGAAGAGGGGTGAGTGGCGATGGGCCCTTCTTCGAGAGGGTCTTCCACCCCGACGAGACCGAGGAAGTCAGAATCTACCTCCACGGAGATGATGATCGGGGAAGGGTTCAGGGCATCGCCGAGGGAAGCATCAAAGTCATTCTGGTGGGAGGCGGTGGGGACGACACACTGGAGGTTTCCAACGCTAGCCTGGGCGGGAACGTAGAGTTCTACGACGGCTCTGGGTCGAATACCTTTCGGCCGGGGTCCGGCACTCGGGTAGACGAGACCGACTACGAAGATCCCCACGATCCCGATGATGATCCGCACTGGGCGGGGTCACGGGATTGGGGAGCTCGAACCCTCTTCCTTCCCGAGGTTCGCTACAAGGGTGACGCCGGGTTTTTTCTTGGAGGGCAAATCACTCGGACAGGGTACGGATTCCGACACTACCCTCATCGCACAAAGAGCTCTGTGACCCTGGGGCTTGGCACCCGAACCGGAAATCTCCATCTGGAAGGAGAGACGGAGTTTCCCCTCTGGGATCATGACTCCCGGGGCCGGCTCAGGGGAGTGGTCTCCGGGGCAGAGGTGAACCGATTCTACGGATTCGGAAACGAGACGGAGGACGAGCTCGACACCGGGGCCTACGAGGCCTTCGGGTGGGACTTTCGGTTGGGGGCTTCGCTGATCCGGGAGATGGCGGACGAGTTGACGGCGGAATTTGGCGTCGAACTTTCCCTCCATGACCCCGCCGAGAGTCCGGGCGGTTTGCTCTCCGTTCAGGCCCCGTATGGATTCGACAGGTTTGGGTCCCTGGCCCTGACCAGCAGGATGCGGTGGAACGACGTGGATGATCGTGCCTTTCCCAGGGCTGGAGGAGAGCTCGAGCTGGAGGCCAGCTTCTTCCCGAGCCTGGCCGATGTGACCTCCGAGTTTGGTGCGATTCAGGGCCGTGCAGTTCGGTACCTGACCACGGAGGCGCTTCCATTCGATCCGACTCTGGCTCTCCGGCTTGGTGGTGAGAAGATCTGGGGCCCCTTCCCCTATCAGGAGGCCGCTACCCTCGGGGGCTCATCCACCCTCCTGGGTTTTGCCGAAGACCGCTTCGCTGGAGACGCGTCGGCGTTTGGAAATGCGGAGGTCCGTCTGGCGTTGGGGCAACTACCAGTGGCCTTTCCGGGAACCTGGGGTGGCTTTATGCTGGCTGAGGCAGGGCGGGTCTGGTACGAGGGGGAATCGTCAACGGAGTGGCACCGGTCCCTGGGATTCGGCCTCTGGGCTTCCATCCTCGAGACCTTCACCATGACGGTATCAATGGCCCGGAGCGACCAGGGGACTCGATTTCTCTACGGTGGTGGTGGGTTCAACTTTTAGCGGGTAAAGCTGGCCACTGGTCGAGTCATGGAAGCAGGACCGAGTTCTCACAGGGAGATTCAGTCGTGGCAGACGAATTCCAGAGGGACCCTGTCCCCCCTACCGAGGTGGAGGGGGCTGAAGCTGAACTTTCCAAGCCGAATTCCGAGGGCAGGGAGGGGGAGCCCTATGGCGAGTCATCGGATCTGGACGGGGTCGCCCACCTTGGCACTACCTCGGGGGGAGATGGGGATCTGGTGGATGGTTCCCCATCTTCCAAGAAGAAAAAGAAAAAAAAGGGAAAACAGAAGGAGGACCCGAAGGCACGGACGCCTCGCGGGGTGGAGACCATGTTCCGGACCAGCTACCGGACCCACCTGGACCTGAGCGCTCTGGCGGACAACAAAGCAAACATCATGATCTCCATCAACGGGATCATCATGTCCATTCTCCTCGCCTCCATATACCCGAGAATCATGGAGAATCGCTGGCTTTTGCTTCCCACCACGGTTCTCCTCGTGGGGTGTTTGATCTCTATGATCTACGCTGTCCTCTCGGCACGCCCAAGAGTAACGCGGAATCCTGTGACCCTGGATGACGTCCGAGCGGGGAAGGCGAACATCTTGTTCTTCGGAAACTTCATTAGCCTCGAGGAAGACGAGTATGTCGAGGGGATGAAGGAGCTCATCCAGGATCCAGACCGGGCCTACGGGAGCATGAGCCGGGACATCTACGGGTTGGGTGGAGTGTTGGAGAGGAAGTACCGGCTTCTGCGAGCTTCCTACACCGTCTTCATGTTCGGGCTGATCGCCGGGGTGGTCCTTTTCTTGACCGTCTTTGCCATGGCAGGAGGGAACAGCGCCCTTATCTGAGGGACAGACACGGTGCTCAGATAGGGAAACGGCCCGGGTCGAGAGACGCCCGGGCCGTTCTTTCCCCCCCTTGCGACGCAATCACTCTCCGTATGGCACCCAGATGTTCTTCCACTGGATGGCCTCCCGGAGGAAGGGTTCACCTCCGGTTTCCAAGTCATCCCACCAGTCCAGGTGCTGGCCGTGGTTGACCCAGGTCCGCTTCATGTTCCCGGTTGACAGCCTCTCTACTTCTTCACTCCCCTCCGCGGATCCAAAGTACCAGAGGCCATCCACATCATCATGAGCCGCCAGGGTCGGGACGAGCTCCTCCCTGAGGCCCGTGACGATGTTGATGACCCCGGCTGGGATGTCGGAGGTCTCCAAGACCTGGTAGAGGTCCGTGGCCAAAAGGGGCCACCGTTGAGAAGGCACGGCCACAATGGCATTCCCCATGGCGATCAGTGGAGCCACTGTGGATACAAAACCCAGGAGGGGAGCCTCGTCGGGACAAACCAAACCCATGACCCCGATGGGTTCCGGCATGGCCAGCGTCACATTCCTGAATGGCGTGTGATGAACCATTCCATCGTATTTGTCTGCCCAGGCCGCAAAGTTGAAGAGTCGGCGGATTGCCGTGTCCACTTCCTTCCCGGCATCCCGGCGTCGCATCCCCGTAACCTCATGGAGCCTGCCTCGGAACTCATCTCGCCGAGCATCCAGGTTCTCTGCCCAGAAGTAGAGGACCTGCGCCCGGTTGTGCGAGGTACGGGGCGTCCAACTCTTTGCCCCGGCATGAGCTGCTTCCACCGCGTTCCGAATGTCCTTCCGATTTCCCCTGGGGATCTCACCGATGATTGATCCCTTGCGGCCTTTCACAATCAGGGAGTAGTCCCCATCCCCACGAACCTGTTTCCCGCCGATATAGAGCTTCGACGTGCGATCCACGGGAGGGACACCTCGAGTGTCGGAGTCGGTCCTGGCCTCTGGAAGGTCTCTCGGATCCACGGTCCCGGACTCCTCGGAGCCGGAAGGCCCCAGAGATTCGTCCCGCCCCTTTTTCTTCAGCCAGGAAGGCTGAAGATACTCCAGCAATCCTTCCTTCCCACCCTCTCTCCCGAAGCCACTTTCCCGGTATCCGCCGAACCCGGAAGCCGCATCGAAGAGATTGGTGCAATTCACCCACACCGTACCAGCCTTCAGCTTCGGCGCCACATGCAGGGCCAGGTTCACACTTTCAGTCCATAGACTGGCCGCCAACCCATAGCGTGTATCGTTGGCCAAAACCACCGATTCCTCGGGGGTCCGGAAGGTCATAAGCACGACCACCGGACCGAAGATCTCCACCTGGGCCAGGGTGGAGCTTGGTGTGCATTCGGTACAGAGGGTCGGCGGGTAGAAGTATCCATCTTCCGGCGTACTCCAGGACGGCTGCCAGACCCTGGCCCCCTCCGACTTCCCCTGTTCCACCAGGCTCCGGATCTTCTCGAGTTGAACCGGGGCGACGATGGCACCCATGTCGATGCTCTTGTCCAGAGGATCACCCATGCGGAGGGTCTCCATCCGGGCCCGCAGCTTGGTCTCCAGCCTGGCCGCCACCCCCTCCTGAACCAGGATGCGACTCCCGGCACAACAGACCTGGCCCTGGTTGAACCAGATGGCGTCCACCACACCCTCCACCACCGAGTCCAGGTCGGCGTCTTCGTAGACCAGGAAGGGTGACTTTCCACCAAGCTCGAGGGACAGTTTCTTTCCGGTGCCGGCTGTCTCCGTCCTGAGAATCCTCCCTACCTCGGTGGAGCCCGTGAAGGCGATCTTGTCCACATCCGGGTGGGCAACCAGGGCCGCTCCGGTCCTCCCATCCCCTGTGACGATGTT
This sequence comes from uncultured bacterium, assembly GCA_965365235.1. Classification (GTDB taxonomy): domain Bacteria; phylum Gemmatimonadota; class Gemmatimonadetes; order Longimicrobiales; family Gaopeijiaceae; genus CBDUAX01. The sequence goes on along the minus strand of CBDUAX010000001.1, from coordinate 32,058 downwards.
TACCACACCGGGCGGGAGCCCCACGTCCTGGCATAGTTCGGCAAACAGGAGTGCGGTGAGGGGGGTAAACTCTGCTGGCTTGAGCACCACCGTGTTTCCGCAGGCCAAAGCCGGGGCAATCTTCCACGCCAGCATGAGGAGCGGGAAGTTCCAGGGGATGATCTGTCCGATTACCCCCAGGGCCTCCTGGCCGGGGACCTCCCGATCCACCAGTTGAGCCCAACCGGCATGGTGATAGAAGTGCCTGGCTACCAACGGAATGTCCAGGTCCCGTGACTCCCGAACCGGTTTTCCATTGTCCATCGTCTCCAGAACCGCGAAGAGACGAGCCCTCTTCTGGATCCCCCGGGCAAGGGCATACAGGTACCGGGCTCGGGCATGGCCGCTCAGTGAATTCCATGATTTGAAAGCACCGCGGGCTGCCCGGACTGCAAGATCAACGTCCACTTCGGTACCCTGCGCCACGGAAGCCAGCCCCTCTCCGAACGCGGGATTCACCGACTCGATCCTTTCGGCCCCGGAGCTTGAGCTCCACTCCCCACCGATGAAATGCTCGAACCGGTTCTGATGAGCCGTCAACCACTCAATTACCTGATCGGCGCTCTCCGGAGCGGATCCGTACTCCATCGATTCAAAAAGCTCAGCGATCTTCGACATGGCCGGCCCTAACCCATGGGATGGCGATGAGCGGCCGAGTACCGACCGGTCACGTGATGCTCCAACTGCCTCTCGATGTCACCCAACAAAGAGCTGGCCCCGAAACGAAAGAGTTCGGGTTCCAACCACGCGTTCCCCAGCTCCTCTTTCATCAGGATCTGCCAGACCAAGGCCTGCTTAGCCCTCCCGATCCCCCCGGCCGGCTTGAACCCGACCTGGACCCCGCTCTTCTGCCCATACTCTCGGATAGCTCTGACCATGGTCAGACCCACCGGAAGCGTAGCATTCACCTTCTCTTTGCCGGTTGACGTCTTGATGAAGTCGGCCCCGGCCATCATACACACAAGGCTGGCCTTGTAGACGTTTCGGAAGGTCCCCAGTTCGCCCGTGGAGAGAATGGTCTTCAAGTGTGCCTCTCCGCACGCCTCCCGGTAGGCGGAGACCGTATCGAAGAGGGCCCCCCAATCACCGGTGAGGACATGGGCCCGTGTGATGACGATGTCGATCTCTTCGGCGCCGGCCTCCACCGAAGCCGTGATCTCGGCCAGGCGGATCTTGTCTGGCGACAGACCATGCGGGAATCCGGTGGAGACCGCGGCAACGGGGATCCCCGTCCCCCGAAGCTCCCTCACAGCTGTCTCCACCATCTCGTGGTGGACACATACGGCTCCAGTGGTCAACCCCACCTCCGCCACACCCAGGGCTTCGAGAAGATCCGGCCGCACAGGTTGTCGAGCCTTGGCACAGAGTCGGCGGACACGGCCCGGTGTATCGTCACCGGATAGTGTGGTGAGGTCGATGCAGGAAATCGCCTTGAGGAGCCAGGCCGCCTGCCACTGTTTCTTGACGCTTCGCCGCGAGCCCAGGGTGGCAGCCCTTCGCTCGACGGCGCTTCGATTGACCCGGACTTCTCGAATCCAGTCCAGTTCCAGTGGCATCCCGGGGTTCCTCGGAAGCTCGGCGGACCGATCAGCCGGAAGCCGGGTCGTTCGGGGGTTCGAGGTTTCGACCTGCAAGATCCCTCCGGTTTTTTTCTGGGATGGGGTGGGTCTGAAAGGTATGAGAGGTCGGGCTGACGGGGAACCTGGGCGTCCCAGCTTATTCCCTTCCCTCCAGCAACGATTGGATCTTTTCGTCGGTGTAGCTCAGGAGAGCCCCGAACCGGCGAGCCACCCCCAACCTGGCCTCGCCCTCGTATTCACCCCTGGATTCAAGGGCCCGCTTTTCAGCCTTGAGCTGCAGATATTCTTCGGCCGTGGAGCCTCGATAGATAAGGAGGACCTGTTTTCCCTCCGTGAGCTCGGCGGAGAATAGATCCGTCACGAGGAAATCCTCCTCCAGGTACAACTCTACACCCTGCTCTCTCGCGAAAACCTCCGCCTGTTCCAGGAGAGCGGTCACCTCTTCAGCCTCCATGGGAGCGCTAAGAGCCAACTTCTTCACCCCGGCCCCAACCATCTCGGCAAAGGCGGCGATGGAGCCCAAGCGGAACGAACGCAAATCAATGGAAGCTGGAGACTCTTCACCCGGCGCAGCCCCCTGGTCCGGAGATTCACCGCCTCCGGAACATCCCGCTCCCGAGAAGAGTGCGGCGGCCAGAACCCAACATTTCCTCGCTTTCATCTATTTCTCCCTCCCCGAAGATTCGGTGTTCCGTCCTTGGCTTTCTACCCTTCCGGGAAACCGGAGAGGTGGCGCTCACCCTTCCCCGGGGGCGGAGAGGAGGTGCCGAAAACGAAGCGTCCCCACCCTGTTATACAGTTCAATGGCCAGACTGCCCGCGGAGAAGTGCAGAAAACACCAACCCCCATTCGTGAATGCCATAAAGGCCTCCGGTAGAGAATCGATCCGGTAGGCGTTGTCCAGTCCAGCCCCCCCTCCGCACACCGCCTGGAGGAGATCCTCCGATACGGTCAGCAGCTCTGTGGAGTGGTTGTGACCGGAAAGATAGAGGGGGACTCGGCCCCTGAATCGGGGAGCCAGATATTCCCGAACCTCCTGGCTAGGATCATGCCGTCCGCCTGTGACCATAGGATGATGCCCATAGGCCACGACCCACTGGTCATCCGAACCAGAGAGGATGGAGTCCACCCAGGAGGCCTGGGCCATAGCCCTTCGGCCCTTCCGGTTCAGGATATTTGTATCCAAGGCTACAAACCGGACGGTCCCCCCGGCGGGAAGGGATCGCTGGAAGGTGAAGTAGTTCCCCGGCATGACCCAACGAGGGCTTACCTCAGAATACCGAATCTGTGCACGCTCATCCCCCGCAACGTCATGGTTTCCCAGGACAGGGAAGAAGGCCAGCCCCTCCCAGAACTCCCCCGTGTACACCGCCTCGAAAGCCCGATGCCAGAGGGGGTCCGATACGCTCCTGACCCCATCCGGGTAGAAGTTGTCTCCCACCGTCAGGACCAGATGGGGTGGATTGGATCGATTAGTTCTGGCGATGGAGTTGGCGATCTCCAGCTGGCCTCCGTCGCCCGTTCCAAAATCCCCCAGGACAAGGACTCGGAGGGCCTCTTCCGAAGGCAGGGGAGGGAGATCTGGGGGCGTACGCGCGGTCAGGGAGTCATCGAATCGCGGCCCAAAGGAGAGGCATCCACCCAATGCCAGAAAAAGGCTGGAAACCAGGAGTGTCGCTCGGCGGGCCGGTCCTATCCATGAGATCGAGTTCAAAGTCGGATATCAATTCTCTCTGAAGCCGCCTCTACCATCATGTCGCTTCCTCTAGCCATGGCTACCCGGGCATAGACGTCCACAAGCCGATCCAGCTCATCATCCGAACGGCCCGGAGAGTGGTGGAAGAAGGAGAGACGTTTCACCTCGCTCTCCAAAGCAAGCTCCACAACGTCCTCATACATCGAGTGTCCCCAGCCTCTGTAGCTGTCCCCCTCGGCCTCTGTGAACATGGCATCATGAAACAGAATATCCGCCCCACTCACGAACTCCGACAGCCGGCTTCTCCAACCTGGAGGCGTGGGAAGGGAACCTCCCTCCAACTCATTGTCGGGAATGAAGACCATGGTCTTGCCAGAGGTTTCGATCCGATACCCCAGTGTGTTGGAGTGATGTCGAACCCTCATGGCCTTTACTCCAAACTCCCCGTGGGACCAACTCCCCTCGTCAACCTCCGACACTGTCACCTGCCCGGAGAGGTTTTGGATGGAGAGGGGGAAGTGGGCGGGGCTGAACAGGGTCGTCAGCAACTCCTCCATCCCCATTCCATCCTGCTTCGGCCCGTGGACGCCGACCTCGCACCCCCTTCTATTGGCTGGACCGAAAAAGGGGAGGCCCTGGATATGATCCCAATGGAAATGGGTCAGGAAGATACTTACCCGATTCGATCTATCGTTGCCTGGAAGATCGTCCCCGAGAAGCCGAATTCCGGTGCCTGCGTCCAGGATGATTCGGTCTCCTGAGGTGAGGATCTCGAGGCAGCTCGTATTCCCGCCATAGCGAACCGTATGAGGCCCCGGGCTGGGGATGGACCCTCTGGTTCCCCAGCAACGCAGGGTAACGGGAGGGGAGGACTTTCCCTCGACCTCCACCCCTTCTCCGAAAGGGGGCACAAAATTCAAGGCGGGCTCTCCAAGATCGCGGTCAGGGTGTCTAGCCAATCAGGCCTACAACATAGGTACAACCACCAGTCGGGAGGAGTTCTCCTGGACAGCTGCTCCTGGCCCGGCCGGTTCGGAAATCGTCGCCCAGGAAATGGGCAGGGAGTATAATGGGTCGGGGTAGCAGGTACGAGGAAGCCCCGGACCAAAATCTGATCCCCCACCGAGGTTCAGAAATGAATGTCCCAGGAGTACCAGATGAAAGTGAAGGATTCCTGAGAGAGATCCTCGATTCGATGAGAGACGGGCTCGTCGTCCTCAGCCCCGATCTGAAAATCCTGCATGCCAACCAGCCGGTGCGATCCCGGTTTCCCGAGAAGCTTCCTCTGGAGGGGCGGTTCTGTTTTTCGGCTCTCTTGGACCGCAGCCACCCCTGCGAGGACTGTCCCGGGATCCGGGCACTCGCCTCGGGGGAGGTTGAGAAGAGCGAGGTGAGGGTCGTTGAACGTGGCGGAGTTCGATATTCAGAAGAGTTTGTCGCCTGGCCCATCCGGGACGCCGGAGGAGAGCTTTCTGCCATTGTGGAGACCATCCAGGACGTGACGGCCAGGGAAGAGGCCGAATCCCTGCGGCAAGAACAGGAGGATCTGTACAGGTCGCTCTTCGAGAACAACGTCTCTCCCATACTCCTCATCGACCCCGAGACGGGCTCAATCAAAGATGCCAATGTCCGGGCTACCGAGTTCTACCGGATGAGCCGCGGGCAACTCAGAGAAACGAAGATCACGGATATCAACATCCTCTCTGAGTACGAGATCTTCGAAGAGATGGAGAGGGCAAAAGCAGAGCAGAGGAACTACTTCCTTTTCACGCATCGCCTGGCCGACGGAACGGTCCGGGAGGTGGAGGTGTTCAGCGGGCCCATTTCGGTCGGAGGGAGGCAGTTACTCTGCTCCCTGATCCACGATATCTCGGACAGGAAGGCTGAGGAGCGGGAGAAGGAAGCACTGATCGAGGAACTTCAGATCGCCCTTTCGAAGGTCAGGACCCTCCAGGGCCTGATCCCCATCTGCTCATCATGCCACAAGATCAGGGATGACGATGGGTACTGGAATCGGATCGAGGTCTACCTCAAGGACCATTCCGACGCCGAGGTCACCCACGGTCTCTGCCCTGAGTGCGTGGTGAGGCTATATCCGGATTTGGAGCAGAAATAGGGAGGGAGGGCCAAACGTTAAACCAGGCTTTTCATGAGCCGATTCAAGGCTGGAAAGGCCCCCAGGATCTCGTCCCGTACAACCCTCACCGGTGGAGGACTCCGAAAGATCCGATTCCGATATGCGGCGAGAAGAAGTAGTTGTTCCCTTTCCTCTTCCCCCAGTGTGATCCCCAGAGCCTCTTTCGCCGTCACCCTTGAACGCTTACATGAGAACCGACGATCCTCCCAGCCCCGATGCAGGTTCGGGCTGACGCACTCCAACCCTTCTTCGCTGAGCAGGTCGAGAACCGAGACAAACGGAAGCGCGTTTGGCACGCTCACCGAGTCCCGATAGGCTTCCACCTCAGGAGTGGGTGTTTCGAGCTGGATGGCGATGGTGGCCGGAAACTCGTCCTTCACTGGCTGAAGCCGATGGGTCACCATCACCTCTGCAGCCCGAAGCCCTAGGTCCAGAACCTCGAACAAGGCCACCAGATCGCTTGCGGCCTCTTTCTGAGCTTCCTCCGCCCCCTGCCACAGGCGCCGCCCCTCTTCCTCCGGGCCCAACTCCATCACAGCCGGCAGATCACTCATGGTTCGTCCGATCCCTCCGGGTCCATGGTCCCTTGAAGAGAGAAGGTGTCGCGGGTGGAGACAGGAACATGACACTGGCGACAGCGGGTCCGCTCCGGATGGGACGTGGCGATTTCAGTCCGGGCAGCCGGCCCGGTGTGGCATGCCGCACAGTTTTCCCGCATGAGGATCTTGTGCGGGATGGTTGGTGGCGCGCCGTCGTACAGGCGCCCTCCGGACCTCAGGTCCTGCCTGAACCCGACAAAGTCACTCTCAGCGAAAATCTCGGTCGTATTGGCAAAGACATGGCATTGTCTACACCGGGTCGTGGCCACCTCCTCACGCGTATCCTCATGGGGAGAGGCCGGGGCGAATCCAACACCGGCCACCGAGATCCCCTGAGAATGATGGCAGGTGGCACAATCGGCCCCAAAGTCACCATGGCCGATCACGGGAGGTGCTCCGTCGTAGAGCCGTCGATCCGCCCGGTAGCTAGCGCTCGACTTGAGCGCACCCTCCTTGCCTTCGACCGGAACCCACTCCCGATCCCCGCAGGCCACCAGGGACACCATCAAACTCCCCGTCAAGAACAGGAGCGAGGCCTTCTGGAACAGTGAGGGAAACCGCATGCCCGCACCTCGGCCGGCCTCTGGACCGCTTTCCCGCCATCCGGTGCCCCTCCCGGAAAGCCTCATCACGCCTTCTCGACCCGAACCGCACACTTCTTGAAATCCGGTTCTTTGCTGATGTTGTCCATGGCATCCAGGGTGAGGAGATTGGCCAGGCGGTGTTCGTCGAAGAAGGGAATGAACAAGGATCCTCGAGGGGGTTGTCCTCGTCCATCCACCCGTGCCGCGAGCCTCAGCGATCCACGGCGGCTTACCACCCTGACCATGTCTCCCGAATTGATGCTCATCTCGGTGGCATCGGCTCGGTTGATTTCTACGTAGGCCTCGGGGGCGGCCTGGTGGAGCTGTTTCACCCGCCGGGTCATGGATCCTGTATGCCAGTGCTCCAGGATCCGACCGGTGGAAAGCCAGAAGGGGAACTCCTCATCTGGCGTCTCAGCCGCTGGATGGTACGGCCTGAGCCAGAAGGCCGCACGTTCCCCAAAACCCTTCGCTTTGTAGAAGTGCACTCCCCGTTCCTTCTGAACATAGGGATCGAACCCGGCGGCATACCGATACCGGGTTTCCTTCCCGTCCACCACGGGCCACAGAAGCCCCCTCGTCTCCTTCAGTTGCTGGTAGGATGCGAGATCCTTCCCGATGCCCAAACCGAAACGCCGGTATTCCTCGAACATGGGTTCGTGGAAAGCGTCCTCCGGCCAGGGGAAGAGGTCTTCCATTCCCATACGCTTGGCCACCTGAATGACCTGGAGGGCGTCTTCACGGGCTTCACCGGGTGGATCCACCGCCTTCACCCAGTGCTGTGTGCGGCGTTCCGAGTTCCCGAAGGTCCCTTCCCGCTCCACCCACCCGGCGGAGGGCAGAACCAGGTCGGCCGCTTCTGTGGTCGGAGTCGGATAGATGTCACTGACGATGAGGAAACGTCCGTCGTTCGGTTCCCGCTGTATGCGGTTGACATTGGGGATGCTCACCCAGGGGTTCGTGGTTTGCACCCACATGACTTTCACGTCACCCCGCATGAAGGCACGAAACATGTCCATGGTATGGTAGCCGGGCCGCTCCGGGATAGTCCCGGAGGGAAGTCCCCATATCTCCTCCGCCTTCGCCCGATGCTCCGGGTTCATGACCACCAGGTCGGCCGGCAGCCGGTTGGACAAGGTCCCTACCTCTCGAGCGGTGCCACAGGCCGAGGGCTGGCCGGTAAGACTGAAGGGATTGTTCCCCGGACGGCTGATCTTCCCAGTGATGAGGTGAAGGTCGGTGATGAGGTTGTTCATCCAGGTGCCCCGGACGTGCTGGTTCACGCCCATGCACCAGAGGCTCACCGTGCCCCGGTCCCGATCCCCGTACATCTCGGCCAGAGCCCGGATCTGTCCTTCCGGGACCCCACAAATCTCGCTGACCCGAGCCGGGGTGTAATCGGCCAGGAACACCACCATCTCATCGAATGAAGACACCTGGGCCTGGTCGGAGAACCTGTAGTGCTCGGCCGGTCCATCGTCTGAACTCAGTCCGAGACCATCCTCCCCGAAGGACCCGTATCCGATACGCTCCAACTCCTCGATCCCTCGTCGGAAGGTCACGTTCTCCTGGACGAAGGCCTGATCCACCTGCCCATTCTGGACGAGGAGGTGGAGGATTCCATTGGCCAGGGCCAGGTCGGTGTTGGGTTTGAACTCCACGTACATGTCGGCGTAGTCCGACGTGGGCGTCCGTCGCGTGCCTAGATCGACGATCCGGACTCCAGGGTTTTCTCGTTTGTTGGCCAGGATCCGAGAGAAGAGGACGGGGTGCATCTCGGCCATGTTGTTGCCCCAGAGGATGAAGTCGTCGCCGGCCTCGAAGTCCTCGTAGCACCCCATCGGCTCGTCGCTCTGGAACGTCGTCACGAACCCCATCACGGCGCTGGCCATGCAGAGCCGCGCGTTGGGCTCCACATTGTTACTCTTGAGCCCCCCCCTGAACCACTTGGTCACGGCATACCCGTCGTGAATGCCCCACTGTCCCGACCCGTAGAAGGCGACAGATGTGGGTCCCGCCTCGTCCAGGGCTTCCTGGTACTTCTGCGCGATGAGGTCCAACGCTTCGTCCCAGGAGATCCGTGAGAACCCGTTTCCGTCCGGGTTTCGGAGCATGGGGTACCTGAGGCGGTCCTCTCCGTAGAGCATGGCGGGGAGGTGGTAACCCTTCACGCAGAGGAGTCCCCTGTTGACTGGGCTGGCCTCGTCTCCTCGCACCGCCAAAATGCGGTTCTCTTTCACACCGACCTCAACACCACAACCGGTCCCACAGTATCGACAAGGCGCCTTGGTCCAGGTCAGGTCTGCATCCTGGACGGACCCCTGCTCGGAGGCAATGCGTCGGGCAGCCTCCTGGTCCTGACATGAGAAGGCGGCGATGCCAGCGGTGCTGGCCCCCAACGTTTTCAGAAAGTTTCTGCGCTTCATGATCATCCGCCCCTGCCGTAGCGTCGTTCCATCTCTCTCCGGATGGCTTCCGCCTGCCCTTCAGCCCCCTCCTCGAACCAGATGTGTTCGGGCCGAGCCAGGATCTCATCGATGACCGCGCTTACGGCTCGACCTGCGGCGGCGTGCCCGCTCGTCATGGCGTGAGCGGCGATTTCCCGAGCCTGTGGGATCAGCTCCATGTAGAAGCGCTCGGCCACCTCGTACATCCCGTGCCAATGGGTGTAATCCGGCGCCATCATGGAGGCACCGTGCCGGGCCCTTCGGCCCTCGTGGTGCCAGAGGTAGAACCAGGACCACTCGATCTCTTCATCGAACTGAGTGGAGGTCCGTAGGTCGTTCTCCAGGATTGACGCCATGATGGCCAAGCCGGGCTTGGCGAACTTCTCGTTGTACAGAACCACCAGGTCGTCGTACTGGCTGTAGAAGGAGTTCACATAGTCATCAGTATGACAGTGTGTGCAGACCTCCTTCATCCGGTCTCGCTTCTCCGTCCAGGTGTCATGGATGAGCGATCGCCGGGTCTCCGGATCGGTTTCGGTGACGATGGAGTGGTTGATATCCGTGTCCATGACAAGGCTCACCGCGGGGCGGTTGGTCCACGAGATCCGTTCCCCCGGGTCATGGGTGATTCGCCCGCCATTCCGGAGGTTCCCGGACATGTGGCAAGTCGCGCAGGTGGGAGCCGCAGCATAGTCCTCCCCCAGAACCCAGCTCTCTGAGGCGAGGTTCATGTCCTCTTTGAGGTCTCGATATGCGATCCCATGCTTGGACTCCTCGTAGATCTCCTTCTGGGGATGATCAGGACCCAGATGGCATTTTCCGCAGTTCTCGGGTTGTCTGGCCCTCCGGGGTGAGAAGTCGTGGCGGGAATGACATGCCGTGCAGGAACCCTTGGACCCATCCAGGTTCAGGCGTCCGATCCCGGTATTCGGCCAACCGGAGGGGGCCAGGTAGGGCTTTCCGTTCTCGTCCAGGGCGATGCGGGCCACAGCATCTTGATTGGTCGGGAGCCCGTCTTCATCGGGTTGGAGATGGTCCGCGGTAATGATGCTACCATCCGTGGCAACCAGTCCGACCTGGGCCCCATGGCATTGCTTGCACCCTGAGTTGGCGGAAGCGAAGCCGTTCGCGGACTCGAAGGCCCTTCCCGGTGTCGGTGAGTGGGGGTTGAAGTCCATCCGGGCCCCCTCCACCGTCTCAGCCAGGAAGTTGTCCAACGAAGCGAGGATATTCCCGGCTGCCGCGTGGTGGCTCTGGGAAAACTCCGATGCCTCAGCGTCGTGGCATCGGGCACAATCCCTGGGCGTGACTACCGTTGCCACCTGCACCCCATGATGGAGGTAGGCGTCGGCATCGTCGGGGACCGCCATGTGGCAGTCATAGCACCCCACGCCCCGCTCGGCGTGGGTACTTCCCGTCCAGTGCGAGACAATGCCCGGGTTCTCCTCGGCATGGCAGTCCACACACTGTTCCGAAGCCGCCGGCACGGCGACATGGGCATCTCTCAACCCCGCCTCCTCCGCCTTCCTTGCGGTCTCCATCCACTGAACGAAAACCAGGGACAGAAGGAAGAGTCCGCCCAAAGAAGCGATAACGATGCGTTTTGTCTCGAGGGTCATTTACGTGCCTCAGTGCTTGGCGATGGCTTCCCAAAGGGTCAGCCCGATGATGGCCAGTACTCCCAGGATTCCGATCCAGACGGAGGCCTCCTGGAACCGGGTCTTCTTCCGGATGAGTGCGTCGATAAAGGGCCACGCGAACATGACGAAAAGAACAAACCCCATGCTCAGAATGGCGGCCGTACCGGTGAAGAGCTTCAGCCAACGGAACGCCACGTAGAAGAACCACTCGGGCTTGATGACTTCCGGTGTCTGAAGGGGATTGGCGGCCGGCCCCAGGGTAGCGGGGAAGATGGTGGCCAAGGCGCTCAGGAGGATCATGAGAACCAAGCCGATCATGAGCTCGGTATAGAGGTGATCGGGGAAGAAGTTGAAGGTCTTCCTCGAGCCGGTCTTCTCATCTTCGAATTGGAACTCCGTCACCCCCTGAAGCCGGATGATGGTGATGTGGACCGCCACCAACAGAACGATGGTCACCGGCAGGATGGCAGCATGGAGCACGAAGAAGCGTGACAGGGTTGCCTGGTTGTAGCTTTCTCCCCCAAGCATCATCGCCTTCAAAAACCCCCCGATCAGAGGTGTGGCGTCGGCGATGTTGGCACCCACCGTAGCTCCCCAGAAGCTCAGCTGTTCGAACACCAGGCTGTACCCGGTGAACCCTGTCATGAGGGTCGTCAGCAGAAGACACATGCCCACGAACCAGTTGATCTCTCGCGGACGGCGGTAGGCACCCGTGAAATACACCCGGATCTGATGAAGAATCACGGCGGCGATCATGAGGGTGGCCGCCCACTTGTGGAGGCTCCGGATGAACCACCCGAAGGAAACCTCTCTTGTGATGAACTCTACCGATTGGTAGGCCGTGGAAGGAGAAGCCTCATAATAAAATGCCAGGAGGATTCCCGTGAAGATCTGAACCACGAACAGGTATGCGGGGGTCCCTCCAAGGGCGAACCACCAGCGTTTCAGATGGTAGGGAACGGGCTCGTTGGTTAGTTCCTTGAGCTCCCTCCCGGAGATGGGAAGCCTCTCTCCCACCCAGTTCAGGACCTGGCTCATGGTCAGCCCCTCCTGACCTTCCCCCCACCGGAAGAGGGCGGGGCCAAGCAGGGATCATGGCCGGGGCCCTCGGGTCTCTCTTCCGCCACCAGGACCTCCCCCTCGGCGAGGGATCCGTCCGCCAGGCGTACGACGGGAACCGCAATATGCAAGAGTCCGCCCTCAAGTTTCAGTGGGTATTCTGCAAGACTCTGTCCGGCATCCCCTGGGGGCCCCCCGATCCCTTTCCCCGAGGGATCAAAAACACCGTTGTGGCAAGGGCAAAAGAAGCGCTCGTTCTGTCCTTCCCAACGAACCTGGCATCCCAGGTGGGGACAGGTGCTGGAGAGGGCGATGAAATCGGCTACCCCATTTCCTCGGCCCTGGCGGGCAATATTGATGGTCTCTCCAGAGGGACCTTTGTACAAGATCGAAGCCCCCACATCCACTTCGTCCTCCTCCACCACGTACTGCCACGCCATGTCCGTGTCACCGGCCGGGTACAGGTACCGGACCGCGATGGCGCCCAATCCTCCGTAGCCACCAACCAGACCGGCTGCCATCGCAGCGTTCGAGGCCTTGCCCAGGAAGGCCCTGCGGTCGTCCTGGTCTCTCCCTACCGTCGGTTCGGAATCTGACATTCTGGATCCCCCTCTGGGATTTCCGGATTTCCCACCTGGGCACCAAGGTACCGAGCGTCTCTGGAAGCGGCTGTGACAGGGATCACAGGGATATTATGGGTTTCCCCCTGCAGGCGATACCCGGTCCGGTGAGCGCCTCAATCCCCCTCCCCGCCCGGTCTAACGGACCGCCCTAAAACGCCGCGTCCAGCATCAGATAGAACCACTGGGCGTCTTCTTCGAGGCGTCCCAGCTCCTCCATTCCATCCTTTGCCTGGAAGTAGGCGTAACCGGCCCCCAGGCTCAGGCCCTGCGAGATGGGACGACTGAGGGTGACATCGAACTCATTCCCAAGGGACTGAGTGGAAAGAGAGCCGTCCTGGGCCGTCTGGAAAATGTGGAGGTCCACCGTGAGCCGTGTCTGCTCCCATGGGAAGAAAGCGAACTTGAGGGCCGTGTCCCTGAGGCCCAAACCACCGGTATGGACCGGAATATTGAGGAAGTAGTCGGCGAACCCATAGAAGGCGTGGTTGGTGGCGAAGAGGGTATTGAAGACCCCGCTCTCTCCATCGTCAGGATCTTCGTCACCGGAGAGGTGGTCGTACCATAGGGTGACGGTGCCGACGTCCGAGAGGTTGATGCCGGCCCTGAGGCCCACCATAAACGCCGATACGTCCTCGTCTCCCCGGGTGCCCCCTTGAAGGCTTCCCTCGGCCCTCAGTTGGACCGGTCCAGCCGTCCCTCTCCAGAGGGCGCCCAGCGTTCGCTCTTCGGTCCCTTCATCGCGGGAGTCTGTGGTCAGGAGCCCGAAGACTTCCAGAGACCCTCGCTCCCCAAGGTCGATGTTTCCCCAAGCCCCCCAGAATTCTGAATCGAACTCCTGGGTGCTAGCCGTCTCTTCACGAAGCTTCATCCCAAAGAGGTCGATCGTCAGGCTGCCCAGAGAGGGGGTGGTGTATCGGGCTCCGTCGAAACTGCGGCCCTGCTGGGTCCAGTTCACCGCTCCAACCAGCCGCTGCTCACCCAGAGCCATCTCCTGCCGACCGACCCTGAAGACTCCGCCAAAGTGGGGTACGGAGCCCAACTCCAGGAAACCCTGATGCAGGTCCAGGTTGTCTCCCGAATAGTCTCCAAGTGTATTCGTCTCCTCACCGAAGAGTCGTACGTCCTGAAACTGGACGAACACTCTCACCTGGTTCTCCAGACTCGCATCCAGAGCTCCCCTCACCCTCATGGAGGTGAAGACATCTCGCTCGCCAGCCACGGGATCCCGACCCTCCATGCGAGGCCGAACCTGGCCTCCGAACTTGACAGATGTCTCCTGGCCGTGGAGAGGAAGCCCCACAGTCACCAGGCCCATCAAAGTCAGTATTTGCCACGACCGGTTCTTCATCGCCAATCCATTCTTTCTTGAAACCGGGACCCGGTTGGCCCAGGGGAGCCTACGCGCCAGCCCACCCGCCAGCCTACCGGCCCGGGTGTCCGTATAAGGGAGAGTCGATATTCTGGAGCCGTTCCACGTACTCCACATCGGAGATCTGGTTTGCCCAGCTTCCGGTTACCCGTGCCCCCAGGTATCCGGCCAGGAAGAGTCCGAGTACGGCCCCTGCAAAAGCCATGGGCCGGACCGGTCGGTGTTTTAAGAGGTTCATCTGTAATGTATCCGGTACCGGACAAACCGCTACACAGTCAAGGCATCCTGTGCATTCTGGGTTGAGGACATTGTGCTTCTGGGAAACGGGGATCCGCGCCATACAAACCTTGTCACAGAGCCCACATTCAACGCACCGGCCATTGTCCCGTCCGATCCGATTGGGGGAGATCCATGAAAAAAGGCCCAGGAGAGCTCCGTACGGGCACAGATACCGGCACCAGGATCCCGAAACGAAGATCGATGACAAGACCAGCCCACCCACCACCAGAATTCCCGTCCGGCTCATGTCGACGAAGAAGAGCCCCATCTTGATGTCAGCCACCCTGTTGTAGGGCGACTGGATGAATCCCTGAAGCTCCGATGCCGTCATGGAAAGGACCGCTCCCACGAAAAAAGCCATGAGGAGGTACTTCAAGCTCCGGAGCGGTACGTCCAACCACCTCCATGGCCGGAAGTTCCGACCGAACGACCAGCGCCCGAAACGGGCCAGCAACTCGGAAAGGAACCCTACCGGGCACACCCAGGAGCAAAATGCCTTTCGTAGGAGAATCGCCAGAAACAGGGCGATGACCACGAGGATCGTTGCAGCCGGATGGATGGTGTTGAGGGTCCCCTGGTAGCCCCAGTCCAACAACCCCATCAGCCCGCTGATGGGGAGGTACCCTTCTACGCCAGGAGGCCGGGTCGGAAGCGGAAGGGAGCCGGCCAATGCGGCCCGATAAAACCCGGCGATCTGGAAACCGATAACAATCGAGACCAGAGCGAAGAGAAGTTGGACGAGAATTCTGACGCGAAAGGTTCGGTCGCTGCGACGACCCGTCTTTCCGGTCAACCACTCCCTGGACTGCTTGAGAACTGGAAGCTCAACCACGGCTTTTCCCGGTAGAACGCTACAGGTCAGGACCCCTCCCCAAAAAACTGGTTCATCGTACTATCGGGGGCTGTGATGCCCATCACACCCGACTCGAGGGGGGTATGCCTGGGTCCCGGCTCCGACTCGAAGCTCGGGCCACGCTTGTGTACCCGGGACCTGGCTCCTTATGGTTCCTATTGCGGTCGCCACTGTGAACGGGCCGCGAGTGGTCCATTCCCCCCTAAGCCCGCTCGAGAAATGGCCGAGGAAACCCAGGCAGGACCCAATCGCCTAGACTTTCTGAAGGGAGAGTTGGCGCCAGACCTGGAAGTTATGCGCCATCTGGGGTCCGGGCGTATGGCCGAGGTTTTTCTCGCTCGTCAGCGCTCCCTGGATCGGCTCGTAGCTGTGAAGATCCTCTCCCAGAACCTGGCTGAGGACGCCACGGCTCGGGGTCGGTTCGAACGAGAAGCCAAGGCCTCCGCCGCATTGGACCATAGGAATGCGGTGGAGGTCTACCGGTTCGGCTATCTATCCGATGGTCTTCCCTACCTGGTCATGCAGTATGTGAAGGGCGGAACGCTGGAGGACAAGCTGGAGGCGGAAGGCACCCTGTCCATTCCGTCGGCCAGGCGCGTCCTCATCGAGGTCGCCGATGCCTTGGCTTCGGCCCACGAGAACGGGTTTGTACACCGAGACGTTCGGCCTGAGAACGTCTTGTGTGACAAGGATAAGGATCGTGTCCTCCTCTCCGACTTCGGGCTGGCCGGGCTTCTTCCCCAGGGTCGAAACACCGACCCTCGCCTCACTCGGGTGGGAGAGACGATCGGAACAACCGGGTATCTCTCTCCTGAACAGCTCAAGGGGGAGGACCCCACCGAAGGGACGGACATCTACGCCCTTGGGTTGTTGGGGTACGAGATCCTCACCGGCGAGGGACCGTTTGCCGCAAAGGGGAAGGTGGACATGAACCTGGCGCACCTTCGATCCGAGCCTCGGCCCATCACCTCCCTCCGTCCCGGAGTGGACCAGGACCTGGCGGACCTGCTCGCGCGCTGCCTCTCCAAGAACCCCGACAAGCGCCCCAGCGCCCGGTATGTCGTCCAAGCTCTGCGGGCCGAGTCCACAGGTGGCCCGAATGTGGACACGAGTCCCGTAGGCTCCGACAATCTTCTCGACTCCCTGATCCGTCGAAGGTTACCTCAGATTGTGGCGGTGACGGCGGTCCTGGGCTACGCGGCGCTGAGTTTCGTAAACCAGTTGGCAGACATGGAGGTGCTTCCGCTGGAGAGCTACAAGCACGCACTCAACACATACCTCTGCGCCGTGGCTGTCTCTGGGATCATCGCCTGGTACCATGGGAAGAAGGGCCGGCAGAAGGTTCAGGCCGCCGAGATCGGGTTGCTGGTGATCGTGGGAATCAGCTGGCTCCTCGTGGGCGCGTGGATTCTGATCTCCTGAACCCACTTGCAGCCTCCCAACGGCCTACTTCTTCTATGGAGGTGGACTGGGACTGGATCATTGTTGGCTCCGGCTTTGGTGGGAGCGTGTGTGCCCTGCGCCTGGCCGAAAAGGGATATTCAGTCCTGGTCCTTGAGAAGGGCCCCCGATTCCTCCCTGAGGATTTCCCGAAGACAAACTGGAACTTGAAACGATGGCTCTGGGCGCCCGCGCTGGGGTTCCGGGGCATCTTCAAGATGACCTTCTTCAAACACCTCACCAGCCTGAATGGAGTCGGGGTGGGAGGGGGCTCCCTGGTCTACGGCAATACCCTGCCCATCCCTGAGGGTGACTTCTTCTGTGCCCCGGATTGGGGACACCTGGCCCCGTGGCGAGCGGAGCTGGAACCCCACTACAGAACCGCCCGACGAATGCTGGGGGCCCGCGAGTATCCGAAAGAGTCACCAGCCGATTCAGCGCTGCGGCGTGTGGCCGACCGGATGGGGCTGACCCACCGTTTCCATCCCACCCAGGTGGCCGTGTTTTTCGGGGAGCCGGACCAGGAGGTCCCTGACCCCTACTTCCATGGGGATGGCCCCCCTCGCACCGGATGCAGCGAGTGCGGGGGATGTATGACAGGCTGCCGGTTCGGGGCGAAAAATACACTTGACCTGAACTACCTCTGGTTGGCCGAGCGGTCCGGCACAAAGGTGAAGGCCGACACCGCCGTCGAGTGGATCGAGCCTCTCGAGGTGGGTTTCCACCTTCGAGCACGGACCCGGGAAGGGCCCTTCAACCAGAAGCGGATCGACCTCAGAGCAAGAAACGTGATCCTCTCGGCCGGCGTATTGGGAACGCTGGAACTCCTACTCCGCCTCAAGGAGAGCCCAGGCGGGCTCCCAGCACTCTCGGACCGGGTTGGGGATCGGGTCCGAACCAATTCCGAAGTCCTGGTGGGTGTTACCTCTGAACGACGAGACCTTGATCTCTCCAAGGGCATCGCCATCACCTCCATCCTGCAGACCGACGAGGCTTCCTACGTCGAACCGGTTCGGTTCAGCTCCGGATCCGGGTTCTTCCGGCTCCTGGCCACCCCCCATGCCCCGGGGGCCAGGGGGTCCGTCCGGTTCCTCAACGCGATTCGTCGTTCTCTCCGACATCCTGTGAGGACCCTACGGATGTTGACCGTTCCGAATTGGGCCAGACACACGACCATCCTTCTCTATATGAGGACCCAGGAGGGGTTCATTCGACTGAAGCTCGGGCGGAAGCTGACACACTTATTCCGCCGGGGCCTGAAATCGATCCCAGGGGAGGGGCCCCTCCCGACGGCCGCGATCCCCGAGGCCACGGAGTTGGCCGAGGCCTTTGCCGAAGAGGTCGACGGCATGCCCGGGAGTTTGATCCTGGAGACCCTCTTCGGAATTCCCACTACAGCACATATTCTTGGTGGGGCGTGCATGGGGGCCAACCCGGAAGAAGGAGTCATCGACCATCGACACAGGGTATTCGGTTACCCAGGTTTGTTCGTCGTCGACGGTTCCGCCGTGAGCGCAAACCCGGGTGTGAACCCATCCCTTACCATCGCCGCGCTGGCTGAAAGGGCCATGAGCTTCATTCCACGGAACCCGAACCCAAAGGCCCCGGACACACCATGAATGACGGACTCCTCCTATGGGTCCTCCTGGGGCTCACCCTGGTCAACCTGGGCTTCCTGCTCCTCCTCTTCTTCCGCCCCCCGTCCAAGCTCTCCGAAGAACTCAGAAAACCCGTGGAAGAAGATCTGAGGAAAGGGCGGGAAGAGGCTGGCTCAGCGGCACGAAGCCTCCGCGAAGAAGTCACGCAGACCATCTCGGCTCTGGGGGAGGGGCTCTCCAAAACGCAAAACTCCCTCACCGAGACTCTGTCCAAAGACCAGGCCACGCTACGGGAGGGTCTATCCACATCCCTCACGGGCCAGGCAAAGCTCCAACAGGAGCAGCTTACCGGGTTCAGTCGCCAGCTCAAAGACATGGAGAAGTCCAACACTGAGGCTTTGGAGAAGATCAGAACAACGCTGGACACGAGGGTCCGACAGCTTCAGGAGGACAATGAAAAGAAGCTTGAAGAAATGCGGAAGACCGTGGATGAGAAGCTCCAGGGCACTCTTGAAAAAAGGTTGGGGGAATCCTTCAAACTGGTGAGCGAACGGTTGGAGGCAGTGCAGCAGGGCCTGGGGGAGATGAAGAACCTCGCCACCGGGGTCGGGGACCTGAAACGGGTCCTGACCAACGTCAAATCCCGAGGAACCTGGGCCGAAGTGCAGCTTGGAGCGATCCTGGAGGAGTTCCTGGCACCGGGGCAGTTCGTCCGGAATCAGAGCACCAAGAAGGGATCCTCAGATGTGGTGGAGTTTGCGATTCGCCTCCCGGGGCGGCCCAATGATCCAAAGAGTCAGGTCTGGCTTCCCATCGACTCAAAATTCCCGCAGGAAGACTACCTGCGGCTTCAGGACGCGGCCGAGGCGGGAGATGTGGAAGGAGTACAAAAGGCGGGAGACGCCCTGTCTCGCACGCTCAGAGTCGAGGCCCAGAAGATCCAGGAAAAGTACCTGGATCCCCCCGGCACTACGGACTTCGGCATCATGTTCCTGGCAACGGAGGGCCTCTATGCTGAAGCTCTCAGACAACCGGGTCTGGTCCCGGAGCTTCAGCAGAAATTCCGCATCGTGGTGGCTGGTCCCACCACCCTGGCCGCCATCTTGAGTAGCCTGCGCATGGGGTTCCAGACGTTGGCCATCGAGAAGAGAGCCTCGGAAGTGTGGGAGGTTCTCGGTGCGGTGAAGAGCGAGTTCGGGAAATTCGGTGAGGTCCTAGCCAAAGTGAAACGGCAACTCGGGACGGTGGGGAATACCATCAAAATGGCCGAACGACGCACCCGGGCCATGGAACGCCGACTTCAGTCGGTTCAGGAGCTCCCGGCGGAGGAGGCCCGGGATATCCTTGCCATCGGCCCAGGAATCGATCCTGGCCTCGAGGACGGGAAAGGGGTGAGGAAGGACGACGAGAACGAGAACTCCAAAGCCCAAGATGAGCTCTTCTAGGAGTCAGCCGCCGCTGGACCGACTCTACTCCTTCCTCGTTGAGGAGGAGGATGCTCGGGTTTGCCTGGACATTCCGGAATCCGCCTGCACCGATGTCCCCGGCAACTTTTTCAAACTCTCCACCAGCCAGGTCCTGACCAAGCTGGCCGATGAGCTCAGCAGCGCCAAAACGGTGCTCCCCTGGCTCCTTGCATCCCTTGGTGCCCCCGCGTTTTGGATCGGATTCCTGGTCCCCATCAGGGAATCGGGTTCGCTTCTTCCCCAACTGGTCATCGCCGGTGCGGTCCGCAAGAAACCGTACAGAAAAAGGGTCTGGGTCTTCGGGGCGCTGCTCCAGGCCCTGGCACTGTTGGGGATGGGTGCCGCGGCCCTCTTCCTACGAGGCTGGACAGCCGGATTCGTAATCGTGGGACTCCTGGTCTTCTTCAGCCTCGCCAGGGGCCTGGTGTCGGTGGCCTCTAAAGACGTAACCGGAAAGACCATCCCAAAGACGCGGCGGGGGCGCATGCGGGGCTTCACCGCCGCCGCCGGTGGCCTCCTGACTCTGCTTTTGGGTGGGATCCTGGCGACCTCGACTTCCCAGGACCCGTCTCCCATTTTCCTGGCCGTCATCCTCTTTGGAGCCGCGGCTCTCTGGATCGGAGCGGCCGGAGTATTCAGTTCGGTGGCTGAAGTCGCTGGTGCCACCGGAGGGGGGGACGATGCCTTGAGGGAAGCCCTCCGTCGGTTGAATCTCCTTCGATCCGATCCCCCGTTCCGACGTTTTGTCATCGTGAGGGCCCTGTTGATCTCTACCGGCTTGGCCGCACCCTTCTACGTAGCCCTCTCCATGGAGCACGGTGGAGGCGGAGGAAGGACCCTGGCCTACTTTCTTCTCGCCAGCGGTCTGGCCTCAGCCCTCAGCAGCCTCTTCTGGGGACGGTATTCCGACCGGTCCAGCCGATCGGTCTTGATCGCCGCGGCTTCCGCCGCCTCTTCCCTTGGGCTGGTTGTCTTCCTCCTCGAGCGATGGGGGTTCCTGGACCGGTTCAACTGGATTCCACCCTTCGCGTTCTTTCTTCTGGCGGTGGCCCACAGTGGGATCCGTATTGGTCGAAAGACCTACATCCTGGACATGGCCGGAGGGGCCAGACGAACCGACTATGTCGCCGTCAGCAACACGGTCATTGGCGCGGTCCTTCTGGCAAGTGGGGTGGTAGGGTTCCTGGCACCGATCATCGGATCGGGAGGAATGCTCCTCCTTCTTTCGGTCATGGGGTTTGTTGGGGTGCTTGGTGGGAGGACATTGCCCGAGGCTCAGTGACGCTTCTTTGCCTTCCGTCGGATCAGCTTCCTTCCCACCAGCTGTTGCTGAGGGGAGAGAGATGGGCCAGGGAGAAACCTGCCCAGCTGACGTAGCAGGAGTGGAAGTCGATGTTCCCGTTGGCCATGTCCCAGTTGGACATGGAAGACCCCAGGCCTGACACCAGGGCCCCCTGGAGCGTCCAGAATCCCCATTGCCCCACATCCTGGACATCCCCGGCAATCACCAACCCATTCCAATACCAGAAGCTGAAGTCAGGAATCCGGAGCGTGCCCGTCACGATGAGGACCCCTCTTCCACTCCGGGTCCAGTTCGGGGAGAAATCGCCGGTCCACCGGATTGCCGGAAAGGAGTCGGAAGGGAGGTAGGAGAAGTTCGGCCACGTCCCATCGTGATCCACCGGAAAGGTCGGGTCACTGTATACGTCCCAGGCCAGGCCCACCGAGTCCACTACATTGGAAAAAGGGCCTAGTGTAAGGCCGGCAGGGTTCCCGACTACCGTACCCCCACCCAGCACCTGGACATTACTTCTCGCAACCACACCCGCCTCGGGCGCCGTCGGTGCAGTCGAGCACTGACCCGCCGATGCGTGGTCGTTCCCATTCACATCTCCGTATTGCATCACCCGGACCCGGTTCGCCGTGGTCACAACCGGGGCCAGTGTATTCAGCGGTACCTTCTTATAGGTGGCGTATTGCGCCGCTATCCTGACAGCTGGGATCTGCGGAAACCGTCGGTCTGTGAAGGTCCCCTCCGACTGCACCAGATATAGATCCTCTTCCAGGGATAGCGTCGCTACCTTCCGGGCGATAATTCGTGCCGTACCGCCATTGATATCGTAGGTAGCTGTATCCGGGATCAGACCCCGGTGCCCGCCGATGAACCAATCCAGGCCACCCTGGGCAACCGCCAGAGCACGACTGGTCTCAGCAGCCTGTTGAGCCTGAAACGCTTCGGTGCTGATGACCTGGTACCCAGTGGCACCGGCCACTGCGATGGCGAACAGAAGGAGAACCACGATGGCCAGTGCGAACCCTCTCCGGTCCGGTTCACCCGGGGTTTTCTGGAGATCAGTTGGCATTTCGCAGCGGCACCGTGATTGAAAGGTCAAAGGTGAGAGAATCCCGCCCCGCCCGAGCCGATTCCACAGCCCCCTTGGCTAGGAATCGAACCGCAGCGATCCTCCCTCTCGGTCCTCCTCGGACAAAGCCTCTCCAATGTTTCGGATGGTCTAATTGATATTGGAAGGTGGAGGTGGGGGTAAGGCCGGAGGCGAACTCGATCATGGTCCCGCCGGCCGGCCCGAAGAAGAGAGCGGAGGATCCTGCATCCAGCCCTGAGGGGCCCAATCGCAAGGTCCGCTCCTGGTACAACATGACCAGATCGCCCGGCTGAATGGCAGGGGTCGCCGTCAGGCCGTCCAAGCGAAAGAAATCAGCCGTAGCCCCCGTGGTATCGGCGCCGGAGAGGGCACATACCTGGGCAGGGAGAACTCCGGAGGAATTGAAGATCGTGGCCCAACTTTCCTTGGTGAAAGTCCATGTACCGTCGGCGGCTCGTACGGCATAGCCGTCCACTTCTCTCCCATCCACTCCCTCTCCATTCAAAGGAAACAAAAGATGGGTTTCCGACCCGCTCACACCACAGACTCCACCCACGACCAGGGGGATCCGGACGGTCACCGAGTCCGCTTCGGCGGCGACCACTCCTCCTGCAGCGACTCCCTGTAACCGAGATGATACCAACCCCGCAGCCCCTCGAATGCTCTCCTGCAACGCGCTCTTCCTCACCGCGTCGGAGTAGAACTGGTTTTGAACCAGGAAGACCGACGTGACCAGCCCCACCACCAGGGTGGAGAGGAGCATGGCGACCAGAGCTTCTACAAGCGTGAAGCCGGTCCGGTCTCCTCTCGGGGCGGTTACCAGGCTCGGAGGATGAAGGCGGAGGAAGTGATGGCCGGGCCCGATCCGTCCGCGGCCTCCACCGTCACCTCTGCCTCCCTCACCATTGGAGTTGTTTGAAGAATTCGCTCGGTCCGGTTGAATGTCTTCCCTTGGAGCATGACGGTGTCGGACAGGGTGCCGACGGTCAGCGAGTCGTAGGGGACGAGCCGAAGGCTGTCCAGTCGCTCCTGCACCGCCACCGAGACCTTCGAGCGCAGGCCTGCCATGGACAGTTGTTGGGTCAACACGTCCGTGAGGCCGAGAACCATGAGAACTCCGGCGGAGAAGATCACCAGGGCCGCTATGACCTCGATGAGCGTGAAGCCACGCCTTCCCTCGGAATTCCGATCCCACCTCATGTCCCGTCCACCCGGGACGAGCCCATGCTGTTGAAGGAAACTGCATAGGAGACCGTGCCTGCCGAGAAGATTGCCCGACCCAACGTCCCGACCCCACCTCTCAAATCTGCAACACCCCTGCGATCGAAAGCCACCGTGTCTCCACTCAGCTGGAGATCCACAGCCGAGAGGGAAAGAGTCGCTTCAGGATCGAAAGACCGCCTGAGAAGGGTATCACCCGCCGCTACGCGGACTACGTACCCCAGTCTCGTTTCATCGAAATCCACCACCACTCGCTGCTTGGACCGAAGGGCCGTGTTTCGAGCCGCTTTGAGGTCCTGACCGAAAAGCTCGGCGGCCCGCTTCGCCGAGGTCCGCTCCAGGTACCGGTTGAAGGTGAAGCCCACCAGGGTTAGGGTGACGGCCAAGACGATGATGACCATCAGCAGTTCAATCAGGGTGAACCCTTTGGTTCCTCTCACCCTCTCCCTCCGCTTGCGCCCCCGAGAGTCGTTCTCGGGGGTACGGGTCCGGGCTTCTCCGGCCAAAGGAGAGGGGGTCTCTCGCCGGCCTTCCACAATTTCGGCACTTGTACCCCGGGACTCAATGAGAGATCGGCCGTCACGGCTCCAGGCGGGAACCACCTCCCGATGCAAAAACGTTCAGGCTGCCTTAGTTTGAGCAGCCTGACTTTTTGCGCAAGTGAACGAGAACGGTCCAAGACCGGAGGAATGGATGAAAAAGGTGCGTTTTCACCTGATCTGGGCATTTGTCGTCGCCCTTCTTCCCCAAACCCTTGGGGCACAGCAGTTCCCCGTTGATGATCCAATTCTCGAGGCAATCTGGGCTGAAGGCATTGAGAATTCTCAGATCTACTCCCTCGCCCAGGTGTTGTCCGACTCCATCGGACCCCGTTTACCTGGTAGCCCGGGCTTCGATGCAGCTGCCCGCTGGATCCTCAAAACCTACGAAGGTTGGGGCATCCCCGGCCGGACCGAAGAGTACGGCACATGGAGGGCCTGGGAGAGGGGCATTACCCACGCCGATCTCATGGAGCCCCGTGTCCGGGCTTTGGACGGAATGATGCAAGCATGGAGCCCAGGAACCGACGGGCCTGTGACCGGCCAGGTTGTGATTCTCCCCGATCGATCCAACACCAACGCCCTTGAAGCCTTCTTTGGGGCGGTCCAGGGCAAGTTCGTACTCATGAACCCCGCCGAAACCAGCTGCCGTCCCACAGAAAACTGGGAGGAATGGGCGACCCCGGAGACTCTCGAAAAGGTGCAGGCGGCTCAAGCGGAAGCCCAGATGGCCATGCGGCAACGTATGATGGGCGGTGGAGGGGGGATGAGTCAGTCGGAGCTGGTCCAGCGCCTCGAGCAAGAGGGGGCTCTGGCTACCTTCAGCTCCAGCTGGACCGGAAACTGGGGAGCTTCCAGGGTCTCGGCCTCCCGGAACAATAACATTCCGGACGTGGCCTTTGGGTGTGAGGACTACGGGCTCATGTACCGGTTGGCCGATGAGGGACAAGGCCCGGTGGTCCGCCTGAATGCCGAAGTGACGGACCACGGCACGAATCCGACCTACAATGTCATCGGTGAGATTCGCGGCACGGAGAAGCCGGAAGAGTACATTATCCTTTCGGCACACCTGGATTCCTGGGACGGTGGATCCGGTTCCACCGACAATGTCACCGGCTCGGTGACGATGATGGAGGCCCTCCGGATCTTGAAGAAGGTCTACCCCAACCCCAAGAGGTCCATCATGGTGGCTCTCTGGAATGGGGAGGAGCAGGGGTTGAACGGCTCTCGGGCGTTCGTATCGGACCACCCAGAGATCGTCGAGAACCTTCAGGCCGTGTTCAACCAGGACAACGGCACCGGCCGAGTCGTGAATGTGTCGATGCAGGGATTCACAGGCCTCGCCTCATACTTCGGCGA
Organism: uncultured bacterium; assembly: GCA_965365235.1. Lineage (GTDB taxonomy): Bacteria > Gemmatimonadota > Gemmatimonadetes > Longimicrobiales > Gaopeijiaceae > CBDUAX01. The sequence continues at coordinate 7,146 of CBDUAX010000001.1, read as the reverse complement.
GTGGATGACGAAGCTGCCCTCCGAGATCTCCCGACATATTGATCTGGATATTCCGGGGAACCCGGGCTCCGGAGGTTCGGACTATGCCAGCTTCGTTTGCGCGGGAGTTCCGGCGTTCAGCCTGAGCTCCCTGAGTTGGTCCTACCGGCAGACCTATCACAACCCCACGGACACCTTCGACAAGATCATCATCGACGACGTTACGAATAACGCCGTCCTGACGGCCATGCTGACCTATATGGCATCGGAGGAACCCGACAGGCTGCCGAGAGATAAGAGAATGATGACCGGTACCAATCCCCGGACCGGGCAACCCATGACCTGGCCTCAGTGCCGGATGGCCGCCCGCAACGCTGACGGCTACTTCAACCGATAGGGTATGCGAACCCTACTTCTCTCTTGCTTTCTCCTGATCTCACCTGGGGCCCTCTGGGCCCAGGTGGACCAGGGGGTTTCTCCAGTCGCCAGAGCTGGGGGGGCGGCGGCAGCTCTCCTGAAGGTCGGGAGCGTGGCAGGCTCGTCCCGGGTCATGTTTGGTGGGTGGGGCGGGTTGGTATTCGGGGACCGCTTCCTTGTGGCTCTGGGAGGTATAGAACTTCCCGAGGACGTTGATCTCCCGGGATCGGGGCTCAGTACCGGGTTCGATCTCGGGATGGGGTATGGCGGTGTGCTCCTCAAGTACTGGCGGGACCTTCCCAACAATCTGGTCGGAGGAGCCGGCCTGATGCTGGGTGCCGGTCACGCCGAGGTCCGGGACCGCCTGATCGGGACCGAACTGGGAGCGGACAATTTCCTTGTTGTGGAGCCCGAAGCCTCCATCTCCTACAAGGCCTATAGGGGAATCTCTTTGGAGGCCGCCGCGGGATACCGTTTCATTTCCGGAGTGGAGGACCTACCCACCGTCACCGCCAGTGACATGAGGACCTTCACGGGAACGCTCCTGTTGCGAATCGGCGGGCGGTGAATCGGCGATGGCCAAGAATCGAAGGGGCAAGGGGAAGAAGAAAAGGACAAGGAAAGAAGGGATCGGGGGCCCCATCCCAGAAATTCCCTTTCCGCGTAGGGTGTGTCGACACCGGATCCAACGCCATCCGTTTTCTCGCCACAGAATTTTTCGGCCCAACCGAGTTCGAGACGCTGGCATACCAGCGAGTCCCGGTCCGCCTGGGACACCAGGTTTTTCTTACCGGACAGCTGGCTGATTCCACCATGGATGGAGCCGTCGAGGCCTTCCGGTCCTTCCGGAAACAGATCGACAACCTCCGACTCGGGACCTTCCGGGCGGTGGCCACCAGTGCCGTCCGGGAAGCCAGGAACGGGTTCGAGTTTGTCGGGCGCATCCTGGAGGAAGCCAACATCCATCTCGAGATGATTTCGGGTTCGGAGGAAGCTCGACTGGTTCACCTGGCGGTGGCGAACCGAATCGACTTGGCCGGAGGGCAGTGGATTCTCACCGATCTGGGCGGCGGGAGCGTTGAGATCTCCCTGGTGGACGATATGGGGATGATCTGGAGCGAGTCTCACACCATGGGATCGGTCCGGCTCCTTGAGCGCCTGACCCAGGCCGAGCCCGAACCTGGAGGTTTCAGGAAGCTGTTGAGGGACTATGTCTCCACCCTGAGAATCCCCGCTCCCGCTCAGTATTGGTCCCCTTCCGGATTTGTCGCGACGGGGGGGAATGCCGAGGCCCTGGCGAAACTCACATCCTCTGCTCGAGACGAGAAGGGTGTCGCCACCCTGATGCTGGAGGACCTAACCAGCGCCATGGATCTCCTTGGGAGCCTGCCCTACCCTGAGCGGATCAGTAAGCTCGGACTGAGGGAGGACCGAGCCGATGTCATCCTCCCTGCCGCCATGGTGTACTTCCACCTCGCGCAGATGGCGGGGGTGGACAGGATTCTGGTTCCCGATGTCGGCGTCAAAGAGGGGTTGGTTCTTGATCTGGCCGAAGATCTGGTCTCTCACGCCAGTCACGAACTTCGGCAGGAGCAACAGCTTACCAAGGCCTCCATCTCGCTGGGTAGGAGGTTCATGTTCGATGAAGCCCATGGCCTTCATGTAGGACAGCTGGCCCTTTCCCTCTTTGAACAACTTGCCGACCTCCACCAGCTGGACGCCTCGAACCGGCCCCTGCTCCTGGCCGCCGCCATCCTTCATGACGTGGGCGGCTTCATCTCCAAGAAAGCTCATCACAAACACTCCCTCTACCTGCTTTCCCGGTCCGAGCTCCCGGGGCTTTCTCCTACCGAGATGCTTTTGGTGGCCAACATCGCCCGGTACCACCGGAAGAACATTCCGCGCCCGACCCACCCTGAGTTCGTGAGACTCTCAGAGGTCAATCAAAAGAGGACCACCCGCCTCGCAGCAATTCTCCGGGTCGCCGACGCTTTAGACCGAAGCCACCTGCAAAACGTAGGAACGGTCAAGGCGAAACCGGGGTCTGAGGAGGTGGAGCTGGCACTGGACTGCAAGGGAGATTGTCTGCTCGAACGATGGGCCCTGACTCAGAAAAAGACACTCTTCGAGAAGGTTTTCGAGAGGCGGATCGTCGTATCCCCCTGAAAGCCGATACCCCACTCCCTCTCCACACCGAGGCCCTGGGGGAAGGGGAGAGGACCATTGTTCTGGTTCATGGCTTTGGGACCAACGCGTACACCTGGAGTCGGTGGGTACCTGGGCTCGCCACGGATCACCGGGTACACCTGGTGGAGTTGAAGGGGTTCGGAGCAGCTCCAAAGCCTAGAGATTCCCGGTATGGTCCCGAGGACCAGGCAGATCTGCTGTTCAGGTGGATCCAGCGAAGGGACCTCGACCAGATCACCTTAGTCGGGCATTCCTTCGGGGGAGGGGTGGCGTTGCTGACGGCTCTCAGGGAGAGAGCTGAGGACGTCCATCGAATCTGCAGCCTCGTGATCATTGCGGGAATCGCCTACCCACAACCCATGCCCAGGGCTCTGCAGTTCTTGGGGCGCCCACTCCTCGGCCCTCTCGCTCTGCGCCTTCTACCAAAAAGACGAGTCATCCGCACCGCTCTTCGCCTGGCTTACCATTCCGCCCATCCGGTTCCGGAGTCCTTCGTCGAGGCATATTCGGCTCCCCTCCTGTCGGCTGACGCCCGGGTCGCCCTCTCCACTTCGGCCTCGCAGCTCCGGCCGCCCAGCGCCGAGGCCCTGGCGGAGCGGTATCGGGACCTGGACATGCCGGCTCTTCTGATCTGGGGACGGGAGGACGGGGTCGTGCCGCTTTGGGTGGGAAAGCGGTTATTGGAGGATCTTCCTGATGCGCGCCTGGAAATCCTGGAAGGGTGCGGTCACATGCCTCAGGAGGAGTGCCCTGAAGAGTCCCTGGCGATCCTCGGATCTTTCCTGAACCGGGATGTTTAAGCGGAACGCCACTCTCCTTTATGTCGGTCTGATTCCAAGAAAGGCCACCTGCCTCCTCGTTTCCCCCCCGCGGTGGGAGAAGAACGGAGAGCCGGAACATCGAGTACAGAAGGAAGACCGGGTGACATGGGCCGGAAGCACACCCAGGTTCAGGGCCTGGTCTGCCAAGACTCCTCTAAGGTCCACCGGTGTGGGGCTTTCCGGTTCAGGGAGGCCAAGGGCCGTATGAACCTCGGGGCCGACCTCATAACACCTCTCGCAAATCGACGGACCAAGGTGTACCAGGAGATTCTCGGGGGAAGTCTCGAGTCTGTCTACCATTAGACGGACTCCACCCCTCAAAATCCCCATGGCGGCACTCCTCCATCCCGCATGGAGAATCGCCACACATCGCCGGTGGGGATCCACGAGCGAAACCGGCACACAGTCCGCCACGGTCACGCACATGAGGACCCCAGCTCTTTCGGACAGGTGCCCGTCTGCATCACTTTCTACCACCAGGCCGGAAACACTCCGGTCGTGGACGAGAATCTCATTCCCATGGACCTGGCAGGCGTGCAGAACCCCAGGAAACCCCGATAGTCGAACCAACTCGCGCCAGTTGGCCTCGGCCTCTGTTCTTCCCTCCGACTCGAAGAGCCGGAAGTCTCCTGAGTTTCCCTCCGGTCCTCTACCCGTGATTCCCTGTGCAAGCCAGGGGAACCTCTGTCTCCACTCCGGGTGGACCCAGCAGAGCAATGAGGTCGCGTCTGAATCCGGCTCGGAGGGGGGGACAAGTGAAAGCGACCCGGAAGGACCTTGGGCCGAGACGTCCCGCCCCGTCAATGGAATCTCCGAAACCACTCGCCCTGGGGCACTGGTTGCCTTGGAAAGAACCATGTTGAACCCCTACCCGGGGGTTCTGGAGAGGTTCGGATTCGGTTCTTCCACATCCCGCCGAACCAGGACCTTATCCACGCGGCTTCCATCCATGTCCATGACTTCCAGGTGCAGGTTGTGCCATCGAAACACCGAGGCCAACTCCGGCTTTCCGTTGAATGCCTCCGTGACGAACGCGTGAAGGTTCGGGTATTTCCTGGGATCCTCCTCATCCTCATCCAACTCGAAAGCATCCAGGAATTCATGGAAGGGGAGGAGCCCATCCACCAGCCAAGAACCATCCGTTCGGCGCACCATTCCGGGTACCACAGCCTCCCGAGTCTCAGGCAGCTGACCAACGATCCCCTCCAGAACATCGTATAGCGTGACGATTCCCAGGACCTCATCATCATCGTCGGTGACCAGCGCCATGTGGATGTGGGACCACTGAAATAGCTCGAGCAGCTGGAATACCGGAGTCCGGCTCGGGAGCCGGTGGGGTTTCCGAAGGACCGATTCCAGCGATCGGGGCTCCGGTCCCAACACCAACCCAAGCAGATCCTGGACCTTGACATACCCCACCGTCCGCTCGAGAGCACCTTCGGCTACAGGGTACCGGGTGTATCGCACTTCACCCAGGCGGCTCAGCCACCCTTCGGGTCCAGTGGCAGGATCCAACCACACGATCCGGTCTCGGGGGGTCATGACCATCCCGATGGTCATATCACTCAATCGAAAGAGGCGCTCCACGATCTGCTGTTCGGTGGCCTCCAAGACGCCGGCTTCGGTGGCATGGGCGATCATTCCACGAATCTCCTCCTCCGTGACCTCCGGCTCAGCCGACGCTCTGATCGACAGAAGGCGGAGAACCAGGTCGGTGGAGTAGCCGAGCACCTGTACCAGGGGGGCAGCCAGAACCGAAAGGCGCATCATTGGGCCGGCCGCGCGGGCTGCCATTCGATCGGGGTCTTGAAGGGCGATGCGCTTGGGCACCAACTCTCCCAGGACCAGGGTCACGAAAGTGACGGCCAGGACGACGATGATGACAGTGAATTTGCCCGACACAGCATCGGGAAGCCCAAGGGACTCGAGAAGAGGAGCAAGGGTCCGGGCCAAGCGCGTCCCGCCGAAGGCACCGGCCACGACAGCGATGGTAGTGATTCCGATCTGGACCGTGGAAAGGAACCGGTTCGGGGAGTTCGCGAGGTCGAGGGCCCTGGCAGAGGCCTTATCGCCCTCCCTGGCCCTTTGGTTGAGGCGGGCTTTCCGGGATGCCACGACGGCGATTTCGGCGCCGGCAAGGAGCCCGTTGGCCAGGATAAGTGCGAGGAGGACCGTCACCTCCAGGAGTATTGCGCCGAGCGTGTTCATTGAGGTCAGGTCTCAGGTTTCGGAGAGGGTCTTCCACCATATCCCGGAGGCTACAGGAAGATGAAGTTCCGATCAACGGGCTGGATGGGGCGTGGCCGGCGTCTCGGGCCACCCCGGCTCAGGGACCCTTCCAGGGTTCGGTGCCTCGGGCCAGAGCCGCCGCATCGGCCACCCCCCGCAGGCTTCCGAATACCATGAGCTGGCCTCCGGGTTCGAAGCGGAGGTCGGATCCGGGGTTGGAAAGGCCTCTCGAAGGGCCACTTCCTGAAAGGTTCGGCCCACTAGATACGACTCTTCGCACACCTTGACGGTGGCAACCTTCGGGTCGGGAATGTGCTGGTGTAACTCACCGGGATCCACACCCCGATCCATGGCCATCTCCCGAAACAGTTCGTATCCCCTCGACTGAACGTCACCCACGACCTCTTCAATTTCGACCTGGGGAATCAGGTACTGGCGGAGCACCCGAACCAGGATCCGGGCCTGGGCCCAAGCTGCAACACCCGTGAGGACGACTTGGAGGCCTCCACCCAGGGCCAACCCCAGGATGATGACGACGTCCTCCAGGAGTGGGATGGTCATGCAGGGCGATTCAGTTTTCCCATGCCTTCGTCGGCACCGTTGTCGGCGTCATGGCCTTGGAGATAGGAACGGGGGGCGGATCAGGGAAAGGTGTCTCAAGGCCCTCGTGAGCTCTCAGGCCACCCGCGGGAAGAGTGGGGTCGTGGAGAGGGATGAAGGGGGTGCCTCTGTTCCTAGTGGGAGAAAGCGCCCCGCCCACCCAGCCCACTGGGTCCGTGCAAACTCCCGGACGAGTTGCCTCAGCGGGGGAATATCGGGCCCCAGCTACACCGCCCCCGGCGTCCGGGATCCAATCCACCAGACGCCGTTGTGCTCGAAAGTTGACGGCGGTCTCTCTTCGGAGAAGATTCCTACCTTCCCAACGTCAAGGCCGTGCACTGGCAGGTCAGTGGGCACATGGTGACCGTATCGATTGATACCGTCTACCGCGCCCTATGCGCCGGTTGGGTCATGTCGTGAGCACGCGGGTAGAGGTCCGAGGCATCTGCGATTGCTGAGCAAGCAAACCGGCCGGCCGCCAGTGGCCAGAAGAACAATATCCACCGCAAGCAGGATGAGGAGCATCGAATGAGCGATACTGGAAAAAAGACCACGACAGGTCCCAACGGAAAGCAGGGCATGCATTCCGAAGCAGGGAGCTCCGCCAAATGCCCGGTCATGCATGGCGGCCACACGACGGTCGGCAGCTCGACCATGGATTGGTGGCCCCAGGGGCTGAACCTGGAGATCCTCCACCAGCACGACCGCAAGACCAACCCGCTTGGCCCAGACTTCAACTACCGCGAGGAGTTGAAGAAGCTGGACGTCGACGCGCTGAAAGAAGACCTGCGAGCGCTGATGACAGACAGTCAGGCATGGTGGCCGGCGGACTGGGGCCACTACGGCGGGCTGATGATCCGCATGGCCTGGCACGCCGCGGGCACCTATCGCGTCGCCGACGGCCGCGGTGGTG